>JAZSGG010000100.1:0-28267 GCA_045532595.1 Oscillospiraceae bacterium
ACATGGCTACGATCCGACTTAAAAGAGAAACCGATCCGCAATAACGCTCATCGGTGATATCATGCGGTGGAACGCAAAATACAGGCTTGCTCTGATCTCTTGTCAATTCGGCAGTGACCAGTGTTCCGCTCTTAGCGGAAGCCTCAATGACTACCGCTGCTTCGGACAAGCCAGCAATGATCCTGTTCCTTTGCCTGAAATAGAATACCTTTGCTGAAGTATACGGAAACAGCTCCGATATGACCGCTCCGCCGTTTTCGATGATGGAATTTTTCAGATCCGTATTCTCAGCAGGATAGTTCACCATGTGTCCGCAGGCAAGAACTCCGACAGTATAGCCGCCGCTGTTAACGGTGCAGCGATGCGCCTCGCCGTCGATACCAACCGCCAGACCGCTTACAACGCCGACTCCGTCTTTGGAAAGATCACCGCACAGCACGCCTGTAATGCGTCTGCTGTATTCAGAAGGCACTCTCGGTCCAACCACTGCAACTGCTGACATGTCCTTCAGTGGTTTCAGATCGCCTTTGACAAACAGCACTATAGGCGGATCTTCTATGCACTTCAGCTTCGGCGGATATTCAGGATCATCCAGCGTCACTATACGGATGCCAAGACGCTCGCACTCAGCAATCAGCGCCTTGACTTCACGGGTGCGGGTACGCTCCACACGCTGCTTTTCCGCAGCAGTAAGCATATCGCATTTTCCGTCACGCATGGCTATAGCCGCTTCAAGTGCGGAGCTGTATCCTGCAAGTAATTTTGTGGTACGTCCGTTATGTGGCAGCATTACCAACAGTATCCATAGCCAGACTTCAACATTCGTCATAATTCGTACCCCCGATCAGCGTTGTTGCAAACGATCCCTCGCCCGATAAGCGGGGAGGGATCCGTATTATTTTCTTACATTCCTATCAAGCCTTGAGTACCATGCAGGAATAAGGCTGCAGTGTGAGTCCGCCCATCTCGATATCGTTGCCTGTCAGCAGATCCGTTGCCTTGCCGCCACGATTGAGATTGAACGTAAACGGCGCACCATCCGCATTGATAACGGTAATGAGAGTCTCCCCATCAAAGCTTCTGGAGAAGGCATACTGCCTGTTTGTCAGCTGTACCATGTTATAATCGCCGTGAGATGCAGCAGGATGCTCCTTCACGACATCTGCAAGCCTGCGGAGGTGTCCGCAAAGATCATGAATGCCCTCGCTCTTCATGCGCTCAGCATTGAACTCGGGACGGAGAATATCATCACTGTTGCCACGCTTGTCACCGAGGATGCCGTATTCACTGCCATAATATACCGCAGGAATACCGGGCATCATGAACATGAGCGTGTAGATAAGGGGCAGATGCTCCTTCACCTTCAGCATGGAAGCAATTCTTGTAACATCATGGTTATCAACAAAGGTGAACAGGTGCTTTCCTCTGTAAATGCACCAGTTTTCGCTGCCAAACTGACGGTTGATAGAGTGGGATATCTCAAACATATTCATATCATTGAAGCTGGAGAAAAGGCCCTTGTAGCACTCGTAATTTGTTACGCTGTCCAGCATCTGATCGTTCATCCATGTATTGTAATCGCCATGGAGAGTTTCGCCCAGCAGGAAGAAATCCTCGCTCAGCCACTTGCAGTGACCACGAAGCTCCTTCAGGAAGTTGAGGTCAAGGCAGTATGCCACGTCAAGGCGCAGGCCATCGATTCCAAACTCGTTCTTCCAGCCTGTGATGCAATCCTTGATGTAATTCTTTACCTCGGGATTGTAGAGGTTAAGCTTTACAAGCTCATAATGACCCTCCCAGCCCTCATAATATATGCCATCATTATAGGGGGAATTTCCTTCACGCACATGGAACCAGTCTTTCTTTGCACTGCCCAGCTTATGCTCCCGCACATCACGGAAAGCAGAAAAATCTCTGCCAACGTGATTAAACACGCCATCCAGCACTACTCTGATGCCATTTGCGTGCAGTGCATCGCACACCTTTTTGAAATCCTCATTTGTGCCTAAACGACGATCTATCTTTGTGTAGTCAATAGTGTCATAGCCATGTGCTACAGACTCGAATACAGGGCCAAAATAGATCGCATTACATCCCAGTTCCTTGATATGGGGAATGTCGTCGATAAGCTTGAGAATAACATGAGACGGCTCAGACTGCTGATCATTCACACGCTCACAGCCAAAATATCCGATAGGATAGATATGATAAAATACTGCGCTTTCAAACCAATTCATATACAATTCTCCTAAAATATACAATTTCTTGTTTCCGAATTCGGATAAAGTTCTTAATAATTATACCGCAGTCTATTAAAAAAGTCAAGTTTTTTGTGTACAATAACCAAAGAAACGCAAAAATAATTGCACAGATATGAGATTTTAGCCTAATTATATTGAATTTCGTTACATTACATGGTATACTAATTATATATTAAATAGGTATACTATGCGATCGATTATAGTCGATTTGATATATTTACTATAGCGAGGTAAAAGCTATGTTACATACTAAGCTTAAAAAAATAATATCACTGCTGATATGTGCTGCAATACTGGTATGTGTGCTGCCGTTAAGCGTTTCTGCAGCCACTAAAGGAGAAACGATAAGAGTCGGCGCATGCCCAGACTTCGGCATATATAAAACCGGCAGCGAATACAGCGGATTTGCGTATGATTATCTGATGGAGATCCAGAAATACACGGGGCATAAATACACTTTTGTGGAAGCCTCCTCCGCAGATCTCGTTGAAATGCTGACCGATGGCCTCATTGATGTGATCCCATGTGTATCCGCCGATGAATACAACAGATTCACATCCTACTATACTGCGACGATGTCACGTTCAGTGGACAACACATATATTCCTGAACTATCATCAGTATCGCTGATGAAAAAATACACAGCAGTATATATCAGCGACAATGCAGGCTGCGATATAGGTTACTTTGATTATGACGCACTGAACCAAGCAACTATCGGATATCTTGCAGACAACAAGACAAAATACTTCGAGAATGATATTTTCCTTAAAGGCGACATCAGCAAGGCCGACTTCGTTGAATACAATTCCGAAGTGCAGATGAGATCCGATCTGGCGTCAGGAAAGATCGATGCGGTAATCAAAGAATGCTTCCGCTGCTGGGAAGATGAAACGGTAGTGTATCAGTACGGTACTGCCGACTGCTATTTCATGCTGTCCGGCGAAGATGAAGAGCTTGCCCGCCAGCTGGATATTGCGGTAAACTCCGTGAACATGGCAAACAGCGGCTATGCATCTGCACTCTACAGCAAGCATATAGAGAAATACGGTGTTGAAAAGTATGCTTACAGTGATGCTGAAAGACATTACATAGAAAACAATCCCACTGTAAAAATCGCTTACAATACTCAGGGCAGCATCCTTGAGATGTATGATAGCCAGACAGGCAATATCATCGGCCATACCGGCTCGGTTATTGAAGGCATAGAAGAATTTTCAGGCTTCGATATAGTTCTCATTCCATGTGCTAACCTTGAAGAATGCGTTGATCTGCTGCTGGATGGTAGTGTTCAGGCAATATGCGGTGGCGTAAACGAATGCAGCATGGCATCCTATGGCAACTTCCGCATTTCTTCCCCCTTTGATTCAACACCAATAGTGCTTGCAGCCGAAAAGGAGATACATCCATCAGGTAATTTTAAGGTAGCTATACCGTATACTCATGATGATGTGGCAAATCACATTGCTCAGGATCATCCCAATGCTACACCGCTTATCTATCCTGATATCCGTGCTTGTATGGAAGCAGTAAAAACCAAAGAGGCTGATGCCATCTCAGCAGGTGCTTACGAAACGGTATATCTTATCAACAATGGCTATCAAAGCCTTTCCGTCACATATGTCAGCACAACACCGCATACAGATTGCTTCGCCTTTGCTGATAATGCTCCCGCTGAGCTTTCTACTATATTCGGCAAGTGTATTTCCAGATTCGTAGGAAATTCAAGCGAGATCAGCCGCTACAAGAACCTCGCCACAGCAGATAAGCTTACAACAAAGAACACCGTTCCCGCCGCCGTAATGTACGCACTGATCGCAGTACTTGGACTGATTATTCTAGGTGGTCTGATTTATATTCTGAGAAATCTCGTAGCCTCCAAAAAGGCAAGCGAAAGCGATCCTCTCACAGGAGGCAGAAACCGTGCAAAGTTCACGGACGATGCAAAGAAGATCATCAAAAAGACATCCGCCGAAAAATGGGCGTTGGTGCTGTTTGATATCAACAAGTTCAAATTCGTCAACGACCGCCTCGGATATGCGGAAGGTGACAGGATGCTTGAGCGTCTGTACAAGACTCTCTCTGATAACATGGAGGACGAAGAGGTATTTGCAAGGCTTTCCGACGATAACTTCGCATGCCTCATCCGCAACACCAGCGACACTGATATCACCACACGAATGAATAATCTTTTCGCTGAATTCGATCGCCGCAACAGTCTGTTTGTGAAATATCCCGTTGCATTCAGCGCAGGCGTTTGCAGGATCGGTCAGTGCTTCGATGCTCACAAGGATATTGATCTCAATGCCGCAATGGACCGTTGCAATATAGCTAAGCGCACCCTTAAAGGACTGCACCATTCCTCAATAGCATTCTATGACGGTAAGATCCGTGACAAGGTGCTTCGTGAGAAGGATTACGAAAGCGCAATGCCCTCGGCACTCAAACAGCACGAATTTGAATGCTATCTGCAGCCGAAATACGGACTGAAATCCCGCCACATCGAGGGGGCAGAGGCTCTGATACGCTGGAACAGCAAGGAGTTCGGCTTTGTGTTCCCGAGCGACTTCATCCCCATAAGCGAAAAGAACGGCTTCGTTGTTGAGCTTGATTTTTTCATCCTTGAAGAAGTCTGCAAGGCAATGCGCCGATGGATGGATAACGGAAAAACTCCTGTAGTGGTCTCCGTTAACCAGTCCCGTCTGCATCTCAACTATGACGACTATATCTGGCGCCTGCGTGAGATCGTAGATAAATACGAGATACCTTACGAATATATCGAGCTTGAGCTTACAGAAAGCGTATTCACCGAAAACATGGAAAAGCTTCTGACCATCATGCACAAGCTGCACGATATCGGCTTCAAGCTGTCACTGGACGACTTCGGCAGCGGCTATTCCTCTCTCAATATGCTGAAGGATATCCCCGTTGATGTTGTAAAGATAGACCGTGAGTTCTTCAATGGCACAGTGAACTCCGAAAAGGGAAGAGCTGTTATTTCCACAGTTGTTGATCTTGCGAAGAATCTCGATATGGAGGTAATCTCCGAAGGCGTAGAAACACTCGAGCAGGTGGAATTCCTCACCGAGATCAACTGCGCAATGGTGCAGGGCTACTATTTCGCAAAGCCCATGCCCATATCCGCCTTTGAAGATCTCTGGCACAAGGATATCGAAGCTAAGGAAGCAGCACAGGATCAATAAAAAAGCACGGCAGACTCATCATCTGCCGTGTTCTTATGAAAGGATATAAACATGAACGTTTCATACATCAGCATCAACGGCATACCATCTAAGCTGTTCAAGGCAGATAATTCACATGGAACCGTGCTCGCTGTCCACGGCTTCGGCGGCAGCAAGGAAAGCGGCGCTATTACAGGTCTCGCAGAAAGAGTATGCCCTAAGGGATACAATGTTCTCGCTATCGATCTTCCCGCTCACGGAGAGCGAAGCGGCGGAGCAGAGCAACTGGATCCCATGCGCTGTATAGAGGAAATAATCGCAGCGGAAAAGTATATACTCTCAAATCTTACTGACGACATCTATGCATTCGCAACTAGCTTTGGCGGAATGTGTATGCTTCACCGTATAGAAAAGCATACTCATGTATTCAAAAAGATCGTACTGCGTGTGCCTGCCGTGAACATGGCATACTCCCTGTTTGCGATCAGCAAGGGCTGTGATCCCTCGCTCACTCAAGAAAAAGCAAAGGCGAACGGCTTTCGCATAGAGATGGGAAGAGAATATCTTATTCCGTATGCTTTCTATGAAAAGCTGGAAGAGATGCACTGTCTTCGCTACAGCAAAGCATGGAACCACAGTGATATCCTCACCGTGTGGGCGGAAAACGACGAGCTGGTACAGCCTTCCGACACACAGGAGTTTCTCCGCCTGAACCCCACAATGCACTCCGTATGCATAGAGGGCAGCAGCCATCGCATGGCAGACCCGCAACACCTGAATACCGCACTGGATGCCGCAGCAGCTTTTCTGCTGAAATGACATCATGACCTGATGCCTCATATAGCACAATAACACTTTGCCTTTTTGCACAAATGCAGTCAACTTATTGACAAATATTTAGTAATAAGATATAATATTATAAATAACCATATTTGCGCAAAGGAGGCGAAACAGATGCGTAACGACATTGATCTGAAGATCGAAATACTGGAAAAGCAGCTTGCCGAAGCAAGAAAAGAAGTCAATGCGCTGAAGCTTGCAGTGCGTGCAGAAAACCTGAAGGTAAAAATATCTTCCGAATACAGCAATTTCGGACTATGGGAATATGATATCGCCGATGATATATGCTACCAGTACAAAAAACTCGATGGTATATACGAGAACGATCTGGAGCCTATCGTGCATTTCAGAGACTCCATTATCGGATGGGGTACCGTATACTCTGACGACATACCTGTATTCCACAAATTCTGCGATGCCATGGAACGTGGCGACAAAGAAATTTGCTATGATGTTCGTGTGGTGAATGACTACAGCGAAATAGTATGGTTCAGATACGAGGGAAAAACTATATATGACGACAACGGCAATCCGCTGCGTGTAGTAGGCAGAACTCTCGATGTAACAGATAAGAAAGGCGGCACAGGTATAAGCTCGGATGACCGCCGTGACCCTCTTACCGGTGCATATACATACGAGGCTTTCATCGAGACAGCTGTGCGCCGTGCCGCAGAAAAAGATTTCAGAAACTCTGCATTAATAGTAGTGGGCATCGACCGCTTTGACGAGTTATGTGAGCCAGACAGATGCGATACCGACAACGTACAGCGCTCTGTTGCCAAAGTGCTGGAAGCTCAGAGCTCTGTGGAACAGGGTAGCCTTTTTGCCCGTGTCGATGATGGTCTGTTCGTATATTATGTGAAATTCAGCGACATTCCGAATCTGAACGCCATTGCATCCAGACTGATCTATCGCTTCCATGATTTCCGCCTCACAGATAATGAAACGGGAAAACGGATAACGATAAGCGCAGGTATTTCTCTTTTCGGATACAGCAGAAAATATGACAGGATCTATGATGAAGCACTGGCAGCACTCTATGCAGCCGCATTGAAAGGCGGTAACGGATATCTGCAATATAATTCTGCCATGTCCATTAAGCCGAAAGCAAAAGATGAGGCTCGTACTGCAGAAAACTTTATAGGCGCTGTCGGTGCGGAAAAGATCTATCACATCATTAACAGCGCCATTACCGACAAGAAAAACAGCCACGCTCTTGCGGATCTTGCAATACAGCAGGTGTGCAAGTATACAAACTCCGCCTACGCATATCTGTATCACTATAACGGCGATACTCTTGAACCTGATCTTATCTGCAATGCTGACAGCATTTTTGAGCAGTCAGATGGTCTGCCTGCTACGGTACCAGTATGCACTCGAAGTGAAATGTCAGAACTGCTTGCACATAACAAACATGTTTCTATGGCAACTGACCGTAGCGGCCACAAAAACTATGGCTTCGAATTTGTGAACGGAGCGCATAACGCAATGGTATCGCCTATATATGTCAGAAACAAGCTGACATATATACTGGTTTTCATCAATGACAGCGCCAAAACCTGGCAGACAGCAGATGCCGAAATAATAGATATGCTTGCCTGTGCATTAAGCTATATCGCTGACCGAGAACAACAAAATAACCGTTCACAGGAAAAGACCAGATTTACAAATGCAGTGGTTAACGGTCTTGGTGTGGAAGCCTTCACGATAGATCCCGATACGTTTATTGTGGACAAGGCAGGCGAAAACACTGTACATGAATACGGTATCAGAAGTGGTGATATTTGCTACAAAAAGCTCAGAGGACTGGATCACCCATGCGCTGACTGCCCCGTTCATCAGATAAATGCAGGTCAGATCACAGCTACATCTGTACACTACAACAGCAAGGATAACCGTTGGCTGAATGTGGCAGCATCTTTGATGGACACCACAGACGGCAGCCGTCGCTGTGCAGTAAGCACCGTGGACATGACCGCCAGTCTCGACAAGATCCAGAGTCGTGATACCCTTACAGGTGTACTTGGGTTCGACCGTTTCGCCGTGGACGCAATGCGAATCACAGCCCAGAACTCCGAATGCAGATTTGTCACAGTTGTAAATATAGCAAACTTCCGTCGTCTGAACGAAAACAAGGGATATGAGTTCGGAAATTCCGTACTCATTGCGGTTTCGGATATCCTGAATGGCTCGCTCAGCGATGATGAGCTTATCTGTCGCTCGGAGGGCGCACGCTTCGTGATATTGTTCCGCAACGCCAGTGCCGATGAGCTGCTTCCACGACTCAAGCAGATACTTCAGAGCGCTCAGAGTCAGGTGGAAGAAAAATGCGGCATTCAGATATTCCTCGTGGCAGGCGTATACCAGATGAGCGGCGATAACATCGGCATTATGGCGTCCCTTGACCGTGCGATAATTGCACAGAAAACAGTCAAGGACAAGGCGTACTATAACACCAATATGATCGTCTTTTATGACAAGCAGCTTCAGGACGACCTGCAGACCCGTCAGTATATCGAGTCCCACATGAATGAGGCGCTCGAAAACGACGAATTCAAGGTATTCTATCAGCCGAAGGTCAACCCCGAAACAGGCGAAATCGTGGGTGCCGAAGCTCTTGTGCGCTGGATAAGACCCGACGGAGAAATGATCTCGCCCGGTAAATTTGTGCCGATATTCGAGCAGAACGGCTTTATAGCGGACATGGATTTTGCAATATACCGCCGTGCCATCGCTGATATCAAGCGCTGGATGCGAGCAGGTATCGAAGCGCCATTGATCTCACTTAACGTATCACGCCACCATATGATGGACGATACTTTCCCTGACAAGATCTGCGCACTGGTGGATAACCTCGGAGTTCCACGCAGCAAAATCGAGCTTGAGATAACAGAAAGCATGCTGACCGAAAACATGAACAAGCTGCTGGACAGCATGACCTGTCTGAAAAACGCAGGCTTCCATATATCGGTAGATGATTTCGGTTCGGGCTATTCATCGCTCAACCTCATCACTCTCCTGCCTTTTGACACATTGAAGATAGACGGCGGATTTTTCCTGCGCAACAAGCTTACCGAGAAAAACAAGGCAGTTATCACATCGGTAATGGAAATGGCAAAAAATCTGAACCTCACCACTGTATCCGAGGGCGTTGAAACAGACGAACAAGTGGAATTCCTGCGTAGTCTCGGGTGTGATATGATACAGGGCTACTATTACTATAAGCCTATGCCAAAATCGGATTTTGAAGCTTTGATCTCAGGCAAGAACGACGCATAACAAAACTGCTCCCGCCATCAGGCGGGAGCATATTTTATGACAAAAAAGATCCCCGAATTTGTTTCGGGGATCTTGTAATTATCAGATCTCGATCTTGCCGTAGAGAGTTGCGTTTCTCTCAGCGTCAACAGTCTCCTTGGAAAACTCGCCTGCATTTGCATTCTCATCAGGCTCATATACTCTGCGCTTGTACTCGCGCTCAAAGCTTGTGGAGAAACCACTGGAAGCCTTATAGTTTCTTGTAGAGCGAGCATCGCCGCTGCTTCTTTCGCCACGTCTGCGGCGGTTGTCGAACTTGGGCTTATCTGCGTAGATAACGACCTTTCTGTAAGGCTCGACGCCTGTGGAGTGGCTGGATACGCCCTCGATCTCAGCAACGCAGCTGTGGATGATGCGTCTCTCATAGGGGTTCATAGGCTCAAGGGCGATCTTTCTGCCCTGCTTGATAACCTTAGCTGATGTTCTCTTTGCAAGAGACTCAAGGGTCTCCTTGCGCTTGTCACGGTAGCCGTTGCAGTCAACGGAAATGCGGCAATAGGACTCCTCTGTACGGTTGCTTGCAAGGATGGTCAGATACTGCAGACTGTCGAGGGTCTCGCCACGTCTGCCGATAACCACACCCAGCTTATCGCCGGAGATATCCAGAACAACATTGTTGTCCTTTCTGATGGCTGTGATCTCGAAGTTCTCCAGCTTCAGTGCATGAAGAACATCTGTCAGATACTGCTTTGCAGCCTTTACCTTTGCACTGCTCTCAATGTCAAAATCAGCGGGAAGCTCAGCTGCATCATTCTCCTCATCCTCATAGGATGCAGGCGCCTCTTCCTCAGCAGGAGCAGCTGCAGGCTCTTCAACAGGCTCAGTATATACAGCCTTTACCCTTGCTTCGCCCTTCAGTCCGAACAGACCCTTACGAGGCTGCTCAAGAATCTCAAAATCAATATCGTCAACGGAAACGCCGAACTCCTGTGCTGCAAGAGCCTTGGCTTCGTCAACGGTCTTAGCGGTAAATTCCTTTTCCATGTCGGTTCCCCTTTCGTTAGGTTAATTGTCGTCTTCGTCCTCGATGTATTCCTCGCCGTACTTGATAGCATCCTGACGGCGTGCCTCCGCAAGCTTTCTGCGGTTGATCTCCTTCTGTGTCAGCTTCTCGCCCTTGTACTCCGAAACAGTGTTGTCGTAATCTGTATTGCGGCGTCTCTGCTGAGTCTCCATCTTCTTCATGTTTTCCTTATATTCAGCTTCAGCCTGCGCTCTCAGCTTTTCGGGGCTATAAACCGTATTGAGAAGCAGAGTCTGTGCAATACCGAACACATAGCTGATGGTCCAGTAGAAACCTGCACCCGCAGGAACTGCAAATACGAATATCAGGGAGAATATGGGCATGATATACATCGTTGCCTTCATTCCGCCGCCAACAGCTCCGGGATTGCTCTTTTCCATGCTGCGGTTGGAGATATATGCCTGAACCAGAGAAAGGATAAAAGCAATGATAGGAATGAGCAGCATCGGGAAGCCCATGTTATCCTTAGGGATCTGGGTCAGCTTGATGCCGAGGAAGCTCAGATTATCATACAGCTCAGTAATGGAATCAGGATCATTGGCAGAACTGAAGAACTGCTTATATTCCAGTGTAGTTCCATCCTCATATTCCTTTACAGTACCGAAAGTGTCCAGCACATAAAGCTCTCTCTGAAGCATGGTGTTGGCAACGAACTGCACATCACCGTCTGCATCTATCTTATAATAACCAAACTGCTTCTGCATCTCAGTGAACAGCTCCTTGGTGAACTCACCGAAGGAATGCTCTTCCTTATATGCCTGCTTTTCTGCAGCGTCCTTGAAAGAGTTAAGCTTGGTCTTTTCATTTTCGGTATCATTACCGGCAGGATCCTTTCCTACTCGGTCGGTAATAGCATAAAGGTCGGTAGCTGTGAACAGCACTTCCTTACCCTTATCCTTATTATTCATCTTGATGATCTCATACTCGGACTTCAGCGCAGCCTCAATAGCGCCGTCAACAACGCTGATAGTCTCTGCGGTGAGCTTGTCCCATACAGTTTCATCTACAGGTGCCGCACCCTCAGGCAGTGAATCGTTATACACATCAATAAGCTTCGCCGCATCACGGACGATATCGTTGTGCTTTTTAAGAGCGTCGCCCTTCAGCTCAACAGTGTTGTTATGCTCATCGACGATGATGGAGGCAAGCTTTACGCTGTAGCCCTCAACGATCATCTCCTCAACCTCAGCCTTATCGGTATGGAGGATATGCGTCATAGGCTTGTAAACTACATCCAGTACGCCGAAGAGCAAGAGGAAGGTGAGTATCATGGAACCGCAGCCGCTCATGGGATTATAACCCTGAGACTGGAGCTTCTGAAGCTCTTCCTGCTGCTTTTCCTGATTGTTTCTGTACTTTTCCTGGATCTCACGCACCTTGGGAGCGAAGATCGCAGACTTTGCCGAGTTCTTCTGCTGCTTAATGGAAAGCGGCAGCATAGCGATCTTTACAATAAATGTAAAGATTATGATAGCAACACCGACATTAGTGATACCCAGCTCATAGATAAAGTAGAGCAGATAACCGAGCGGTGTACCGATAAGCGAATACAGTAAGGTTATTTCGTCCACATCCTTTCAAACAAGAAACAGTATGGTATGGAGGCGCTCAGGCGCACTCTGTAAGGAATATATGTGTATGCGGACTCAGCCGCAGTTGTCTTCGGTGTTATCGCTGCAGCACTCGTGATAGATGTGTTCTTGCTGCGCCCTCTCCGGTCTGAAACAGAACTTCTCCGGAACAGGGTCGTATCCGCCACGCCCGAAAGGATTGCAGCGAATAATTCTCCATAACGCCAAATAACCGCCCTTAACCGCACCAAAACGCCGAATAGCAGTAGTAGCATACTCGGAACAGCTTGGATGATAGCGGCAGCACGGCGGCAGGATCTTTGACAGCGTCATTCTGTATAGCTTGATAATTCCTAAAAACAGATATTTCATGATAGCTTTGACAGCAGATTCTTCTTCATCAGCGAAAGCAGCTGCGTCGATTTGAGGGACGGAGTCTTGCTTCGTGCGACAAAAACGAAATCATAACGCTTTTGTGTCTTTTCCTTTAAGATCGGCTCAAAAAGGCGGAAGGCTTCCCTTATGATCCGCCTTGACCGATTTCTTTTGACCGCATTTCCGACCTTTTTGCCCGTCACTATGCCGAGCCGGTTGGCAGTGCCACGGCGTTCCTTAACATAGCAGACGAAGGCATAGGTCACGATGCTTTCCCCTTTTTTGAAGAGGAAAGAGAAATCACGGTTTTTCTTGATCACAACATATCTTTTTCTGAAATCAGAAATCATGCGATCAAATTAGTAAGTCAGCTTTTTTCTGCCCTTTGCACGGCGACGAGCGAGAACCTTGCGGCCATTTGCGGTAGCCATTCTCTTCATAAATCCGTGTTCGCGCTTTCTCTGAAGCTTCTTAGGCTGGTAAGTTCTTTTCATTTCTAAAAACCCCCTTTTTAATAAGTTAAAATCTGTGTGAAGGCATAGTATGTCCGCACACAACTGTCAACAATAATTAATTATACATTATCCCAAAAGCGTTGTCAAGGGCTTTTTACAAATTTTCTTTATAAAAAGTCAGAATTAATCTACCGTTTGTATAATCCAACTAAATTATACCAAAAAATCTCTTGTAATCGTTTAAAAAATGTGATATAGTATTAGTGTAATATATTATAATATGTGGTAATATCACCGATGTTACGTTAGTATTGTGATCGAAACAAGGGAGGTCGGATAATGCCTGTTCTCGGCAGAATGAAAACACTTATCCCCGCAAGGCCTGAAAAAGAGCTTTCCGGCGGAAGAAAACTCCGCCACGAGCTTAAATATATCATCGACGAAGGCACTTATCGTGTGCTGCTTGCAAAACTCAGTCCGCTGATGTACCGTGACAGCCACTGCCAAAACGGCGAATATCGGGTGACCAGCCTTTACTTCGACGATATTTACGGCAGCGGATACAACGACAAGATAAGCGGTGTTGCCACAAGGCGAAAATTCCGCATACGCAGCTACGACCTGAATCCCTCCCGCATAATGCTGGAGTCAAAGCACAAGGACGACAGCTTCGTTTCAAAGCTCTCACGACAGCTGACAGACGAACAATACCGCATGATGCTGCAGGGTGACTGCTCTTTTATGAAGGGCAGTGACAGCGAAGAGGATGTTTTCGGCGAATATTACCGCTCGAATCTCGTATCTCAGCTGCGGCCCAAACTTATCGTAGACTACGTCCGAGAGGCTCTCGTGTATCCCTACGGAAACGTCCGTATAACGTTTGACAAAAAGCTGTCTACCTGCTATAATACCATTGATATGTTCGCAGAGAACGCTTTTTATTCGCCGATCTACAGCAAGGAGATCATCCTTGAAGTGAAATTCGACGAATATCTCCCCGCAAGCATTCAGGCGGTGCTTCAGGGGCTGAACGCAAACCGCCAGTCTGTATCCAAATACATAATCTGCAGCGACTGCTGTTTACAGCGCCGCTTCAGTTCGTTTTGACAAGACATCACGGAGGATAATATGATATCTGAAAATCTCACACTCGGCTCAAAGCTCACAGATGCGCTGGCTGTTTTCGGTGACAGCTTCGATGTTTCCGAACAGTTCGCAAATCTTTCTGTTCCTACAATTGTAATCACTCTGCTGACAGCTACCCTCTGTGGTCTGATCATCTATCTTGTATACCGCTTTTTCTACAGAGGCGTTGTATACAGCGATAACTTCAACATCCTGCTCCTGCTGACAACAGTAGTAACATCCTTCATCATCATGACCATCAGCGCAAACGTAGTGCTTTCGCTCGGTATGGTCGGTGCGCTGTCTATCGTTCGTTTCCGTGCGGCAGTCAAGGATCCGCTGGATATCGGCTTCCTGTTCTGGGGAATCGCAGCAGGTATCACCGCAGGTGCACAGCTTTATTGGGTCGCTATCATCGGCACAGTTGTTATCGCCATCATCTACATACTGCTCACCATCTTCAAGAAAGAGCGCAAGAGCTACCTGCTGATCGTTCGCTACACTGCAGATAACGAGGTGAATGTAAACGGCATTCTCGGCGCTATCAAGTACAAGCTGAAGAACAAGACCCAGACAGGCGACCGTATAGAACTCACTGTTGAGGTTAAGATAAAGAACAACGACACCAGCTACATCAGCCGCTTCAACGCTGTTGAGGGCGTGGAGAGCGTTACTCTGCTGGAATACAGCGGAGAATATATGAACTAAATCGAGGTAAAGCAAATGATACTCACACTTGACGTCGGAAACACAAATACCTGCATCGGAGGATTTGATGAGAACGATCAGCTCATTTTTGAGTCGAGAATAGACACTGACAGATACCGCATGGCGGATCAGTACGCTATCACGATCAGCGATATACTCCGCCTGTACGGTCATGAGCCTGAGGAGATCACAGGTGCGATAATCTCTTCCGTTGTGCCGCCCGTTACAGGTCAGCTCAAGGAAGCTATAACAAAGATATGCGGCTGCAAGGCGCTCACCGTTGGACCGGGACTCAAGACAGGTCTTGATATCAAGATCGACGAGCCTGCATCCCTCGGCGCAGACATGGCAGCTGTGGCAGTTGCAGCAAAGGAGCATTATCCGCTGCCCGCCATCGTTATCGACCTCGGCACCGCCACAAAGGTGCTTGCCGTAACAAAGACAGGCGCATTCATCGGCGGCATAATCGCCCCCGGTGTGAAGATCTCCATAGAGGCGCTGGCAAACCGCACGGCAAGCCTGCCGCTCATCAGCATCAGCAACGATCCTCCCATGAAGAACGTTATCGGCACGAACACCATCGACTGCATGCGTTCTGGCCTGCTTTACGGCACAGCGTTCATGGTTGACGGCATGATAGAGAACTTCGAAAAGGAGCTTGGCGAGAAGTGTACCGTTATTGCAACAGGTGGTTTCTCCTCTGTTATCAAACCTCTTTGCAAGAATGATTTCATCCTTGACCGTACACTTATTATGACAGGTCTGCTGGATATCTACAAGAAAAATGTAAAACAGTAACCCAATTCGGTTAAACTCATCTCGTTTTATACAGAAAGTTATAATTATTTCAGGGGTCTGCGGACATTAGTCCGTAAATATATACCCGCGGCATATCGGAATGAAGGTCCGAATGCCAGCAAGGAGTTCTTATGAACACACAAACAAACAATTTTGATGTCAGAAAGCTCACTGGTCTGGCGCTGTTGACAGCGATAGTCGTGGTACTGCAGCTTCTGACGACGGCAGTTGCCAGAGCAGGCATGTTCAGCTTTACCATCGCACTCGTGCCGATAGTTGTAGGTGCAGCGCTGTATGGCTGGAAATCAGGCGCATGGCTTGGCTTCGTATTTGCGTGCCTCACTCTGCTGGATGCAGGCGCATTCTTTGCGATAAGCATCCCTGGCACTATCATCACCTGTATAGTCAAAGGCACTATGGCGGGCCTTATGGCAGGCGTGATGTACAAGCTCCTCGAAAAGAAGAACAAGTTCGTTGCCGTGCTTGCCGCAGCTATCGCAGCTCCTGTTATGAATACAGGCTTCTTTATCCTTGGATGTCTGGTATTCTTTATGGATTTTGTAAAGCAG
This sequence comes from Oscillospiraceae bacterium, assembly GCA_045532595.1. GTDB lineage: Bacteria > Bacillota > Clostridia > Oscillospirales > Ruminococcaceae > CAG-115. The sequence goes on from JAZSGG010000100.1 coordinate 16,227, forward strand.
CTCGCAGGTGCTACAAATGCTTTCGTGTTCATTCTGGTTGGATTCGTAGGCATCAACTTCTTCATTGAGCTGGGTGTAAATCTCGTATTAAGCCCAACCATCGTGAAGCTTATCCGCATCGGAAAGAAAACTACATAACAGCTTCCCCACAGAGCCATCTGTGGGGATACTTATAGAAAGAGGTATACATGGACTACATCATCCGCCCGATACGCAAAGATGAATATCCGCTACTGGAGGATTTCATCTATGAAGCAATATTCATCCCCGAAGGTGTTGAACCTCCGCCACGCTCCATTGTTGAAAACGACGATATTCAGGTGTACATAAAGGATTTTGGCAGCAGCGGGCATGACAGGTGCTTTGTTGCTGAAGCGGACGGAAAAGTTGTAGGCGCAGTGTGGGTGCGCATCATGAACGATTACGGTCATGTAGATGATGATACTCCATCCTTTGCGATATCTTTATATAAAGAATACCGTGGCAAAGGTATCGGCACAAAGCTGATGCAGACGATGCTCGCAGAACTGAAAGAAAGCGGCTACAAACAAGCGTCTCTTGCTGTGCAGAAGGCAAATTATGCAGTGAGGATGTATCTCGCCGTAGGCTTTGAGATAGTGGATGAGAACGACGAAGAATACATTATGATTGCAAGACTGTAAAAGGAGATTCACAATGCCAAAAATCAAGTGGGCAGGCATCATCAGGGATGCCGCAAAGCTTCAGTGTGGGGAGCTTGCCCCGAATGCTAAAAAGCTCGAAATGCCGTCCACGGTAAATGAAATGATGCTGAAAGCCTTGCCTTTTATCATTCCGCCCATGGTCATCATGTTTGTGTCAATGTTTCTTAAGACATTTCTCAGCGGAGAAACCGTATCTTTTCCGTTCATCGCTGTGGGAGCTGCCGTAGGTTTTGCGCTTATGCTCGCCCATGAATGGCTGCACGCCGTTGCATATCCAAAAGGCGCAACTGTATACATAGGAATAATGCCGAAGCAATTCGCAGCAGTGGCACTGGCATCATATCCGCTGTCACGGACAAGATTTATTGTTATGTCGTTGCTTCCGTTTTTGCTCGGAATAGTGCCGCTGGTGATGTTCTGGTCAATGCCGGCTGAATACAAAGAACTTAACGGAATACTATTTGGCACAGCAATAATGGGAATGATATCTCCCTATCCCGATTGCTATAACGTTTTTCAGGTGCTGAAACAGGCACCGAAAGGAGCGAAGCTGCAGTTTTACGGGGATGATCTCTACTATATCAGATAAATGCGTATCATTAATGGCGACATATATACAAAAAGTCGGGAAGTATCGTAGCTTCCCGACTTTTCTGTTTAAATTCTATTCCCCCAACTTCTTGAAGGTGTCTTTGCGTATTTCCTCTCTTAACTCTCTGAGATATTCAGAAAAGGCTACCTTATCATCAGCGTATGTTTTGTTAAGCTCATATTCTCTCGGTATCCATGTGGAAAGATCCGAAATATTATGCTGTATCAGCGCTTCTAAGCTGTCGATTGCCTTATATATCTTTGCTTCGACGGTCTCACGCCTTGCCATTTCATCATATAAGGCGGTCATTTCGGCTCTGTAGTTTTCGGGCAGAGTATTTACCCATCCGTACAGCATTTCTTCCTCTGTCTTTTCGTTTTCGGAGGTCTTATCGAAAGTAGGGATATCGCCTGTAAAGGCTTCGCCCAGATCATGGATGATGCACATTTTTATGACCTTGTCCATGTCCGCTTCAGGAAATTCATCCTTTATAAAGAATGCCATAAGCGTCATCATGCAGCTATGCTCTGCAACACTTTCATGCCTGCCGTTACGGGTATAGCAGTGGCGTGTAGCATCCTTCAGCCTCTCCGCTACACTAAGGGCATCCAATAATTTTCTTGCGTCCATGTGCACCTCCCGAATTCGATTCAGCGATTTGCGTCATAAGTTATCTTCACTCTGCGTAATCCTAACACATTCACAAGCCCGCTGTTCTTCTCCACAATAAATCTGAACAGAGGACAACCAATTATCGTTATCACTACAAGCTCTCCTGCGCCAACTGTCAGAGCGCCCAGCCACCAAGGCTGGTCAAAAGCGAGATACAGCTCTGCGCCGATGATTACCGCATTGCTTATTACAGGCAGCAGGGAAGCAAGCCAGATATTCTTTACCGAGTACATCGGCAGAACTGCGATAGCTGTAGCCAGTGTTCCGAACACCATATCTATGAGTGCCATCGGACTGAAGCAGTTTGCGATAAAACAGCCTACGATAAGCGCTGCGCTGTAGTCCCTGCGATAAAAGCACAGCAGCACCAGCAGTTCAGAAAAACGGAACTGGATAAGTCCGAATGAGATTCCCGGCAAAGCCAGTGTAAGCGCTGCATAAAGCGCCGCCACAACGGCAAGCCGTGCGAGGTTCTTCACCTCAAAGGTCTGATTTTTGGGCATAAAAAAACTCCTTGTTTTTTAACGGTGGTTAAGCAAAGAAAACACCGTATTAAATTATAGTATCCGCAGATACCTTGAATATAATATCACATATCTGCGGATTTTGCAATAGCTTTGTAAAAAATTAATTCTGTCTGCGATACTCTCCTGCGGTTACACCTGTACGTTTTTTGAACTGACGTATGAAATGCACGTCATTCTCATAGCCGCACAGCTCCGATATGCGGTTTATCGGCAGGGTAGTGCTGCGAAGATAGTATTTCGCCATATCAAGACGCGCGGAAAGGATATCCTCATAGCAGCTTACTCCGAATTCCTGCTTGTACAGATATTGAAAATGAGACGGGCTTAGCGACAACGACTGCGCCATGTCATCTATACTGCGCTTATCGGCAGGATTTCTGCGTATGGAAGCACGAAGCTCTCTGAGAGCTGTGCAGTGCGGCGAGCTGAATACGGCTTTTCTGTCAGCACTCTCCGCAAGCTTTGTCAGAATAAGGCGAAGGAGCAGCCCTGAGCTTTCCGATGAATTTGCTCCCTCCGACAAGGATTCTATACTGAGAAGCTCCATATAATGCTCCACCGATGCCATATCTTTTATGGCGATGACTGTATTGAACGGCAGACCTATCCTTTCAGCAAAAGCTTTATCGCCGCACTCGAAATGCACCCAGTGGTTGACATACTCTCCGTTATCAGCACCGTAATACTGATGATGATCGGATGAATACACCACTGCGCTGCCTGATGGGATGTGTTCAATATTATTGTTCAGCCTTATGACGGCAGGGGTCTTGAATACGAGGATAAGCTCATCGCCCGAGCCGCTGGGGCGCTCTATCAGGAAATCGCTGTCATGATGGTAATCCATGCCAAGGGAGTGGAGCTGCATACATTCACCTCAAATCGTAGGATATATCAGTTTTATTAATATGATACATCATTGAAAATACCCTGTCAAGAGGTATATAATAAATATAACGAATTATTCAGGAGGACACCCCTATGAAAAAGCTCAGACTTACCCTCAATCCCATGGACAAGCGCAGCCACATCAACCGTGAAGTATACGGCAACTTCTCCGAACACCTCGGCAGATGCGTATATGACGGTCTGTATGTAGGCGAAAACAGCGATATCCCCAACATCGAAGGCTTCCGCAAGGATGTCGTTGAGGCATTCAGAGAGATCAAGATGCCTGTTCTCCGCTGGCCGGGCGGCTGCTTTGCCGATGCATACCACTGGAAGGATGGCATCGGTGATAAGGAGACCCGCAAGAAGATGATAAACATCCACTGGGGAGGTGTTGTGGAGGACAACAGCTTCGGCACACACGAGTTCCTGCGCTTCTGCGAGCTGGTAGGCTGCGAGCCTTACATCGCAGGAAATGTGGGCAGTGGCACTGTTGAAGAGCTTGCAGAGTGGATAGAATACATGACCTTTGACGGAATCTCTCCCATGGCTGAGCTGCGCAAGAAGAACGGCAGAGAACAGCCCTGGAAGCTGAAGTACCTCGGCATCGGCAACGAGAACTGGGGCTGCGGCGGAAACATGACTCCCGAATATTACTGCGACACTTACCGCAAGTATCAGAGCTACTGCCGTGATTTCAGCGGAAACAATCTCTACAAGATCGCCTGCGGTCCTAACGCATACGACTATAACTGGACAGAAGTAGTAATGAAAAACGCACATCCCTGGTACAATATGAAGGGACTCTCTCTACACTACTACACCGTTCCCTACGGAAACTGGGAACACAAGGGCGACGCAGTGAAGTTCTCCGAGGCTGAGTATTACGAGACCATCCGCTCCACACTTGAAATGGAGACACTCGTTACCAGACACTCCGAGATAATGAACCGCTACGATCCCGAAAAGAAGGTTGGACTCATTGTTGACGAGTGGGGTTGCTGGTTCGATGTGGAAGAAGGCACAAATCCCGGCTTCCTGTATCAGCAAAACACCATGCGTGACGCTATCGTTGCCGCTATCAACCTCAATATCTTCAACAACCACTCCGACAGAGTACATATGGCAAACATAGCTCAGGCAGTGAATGTTCTTCAGGCTATCCTGCTTACAGAGGGCAAGGTTACTGTAAAGACTCCCACATATCATGTATTCGATCTGTACAAGGAGCATCAGGATGCCACTCTGATCTACAGCCACACCGAAAACGATGCAACTGACAGCGAAGCTGCATCTCCCTGCATCAGCCACTCCGCATCCATCAACGAAAACGGCGATATCCTTGTTACCCTCTCCAACTGCGCACTGAACAAGGAATTCGAGATGGAGATCGGCTCCGCATTCGGCGAGGTGAAGTCTGCGTCCGCAAGAATGCTGACAGGTGACGCCCACGATCACAACACCTTCACCGAGACCGAGAACGTTGTTATCAAGCCTCTGGATGTGCGTGTTGAGGATGGTCGTGCTTATGTCGTTCTTCCTGCGTGCAGCGTTGCCGCTGTAACTCTCAAGGTATAATGGAGCAGAAAAAGCCATGCGTCCGCTGTCTGCTTGAAGAAGCAGGAAAGCGTGATGTATCTGAAATGATAAAGGAACGTATCTCCGAAATACCTGAGGCTCTCCGCTGCGACGATGCGGAGTACTCGCACAGACTCGCACTCTGCACGGAATGCGAGGCTCTCAGCGGCGGCACCTGCCTGAAATGCGGCTGCTATGCCGAGCTTCGTGCGGCGAGGGCAGATGGATATTGTCCGCACGAGAAAAGGAAATGGTGACAAATATCCCCTGAAAGATAAGTGCGATAACTATATAGAAGTATTACAAAGCCACTTTTGATATTGTGTCAAAAGTGGCTTTGCGTTGTTTGTGGCATTGTTTGTGGCATTGACTTTATGAGAATACTTTGCTATAATCAATTTGATAAATCAGAATTTGGGAGATAATTAATGTCATTAGATTTGAAAGAACAAGTTAGAAGAATAATTCAGCAAAGAAAGTTATGCAGTTATATGAATAACACAAAATGGAATGAATTACGAACAGCAATGATGAACGATATGCCATTTCCTCCACCGTATATTATAAAGTTTCTGTTTGAAGAAACCGACGACGAAACAGTAGGTAATGCGTTGTTTTGCCAAGAAGATGTATACTATCAAGGAAATTGGCACTCTGGATTTGCTATTGAAAACTATTATAATGGTACTTTTGCTGTCGAATGGATTAAAGTTCGACCAAGATATTTAAAACATAGAGGACAGCTTATTGAGCCGGAAATAATAGATGCAGAAGAACAATTCGTGAAAATATTAAAGCGGTATTCAATATATTACGAAGAAAATAACGGAGTTTATTGTATTTATGGATACCGTTAAATTCCAATTTAACTGTGAAATTTTAAAATAACCCGTGAAAAAATTCTTCACGGGTTATACTTCTTTATCACTATCCACATTACTTCGAGAGATCATTTATTCATCAGTCGTCTTTTGGGCACCGAAAAGCCTTCCCGTAAGGATAAGCCATGCAAGGCCCGCTATTCCCAACACAGGCAAGGCGATATTCACCGCTCTGGACAGGATATCCGAAAATCCTACAGCCAGAGTAAGCAGATTATTCGCCACATGGATAAGTATACACGGAATGATACTGCCGCTCCTCTGCGCCAACACGGCAAGGAAAAATCCCAGCACCAGCGTGTACGGCACCTGCGACAGATTCATGTGATACGCCGCAAATAACAGCGCAGATATCAACGCCGCCGTATTCTGACCACGACGAGATAACACAGACAGCGCCGCCCCACGAAATGCTATCTCCTCTGCCACAGGAGCAAGTATGACGGAATACATAAAATACAGCAGGTACTCCCAACCTACGGGAGAAACGCCGCCTGAGTCTTCGCTGCTCGGGATGAGCTGCGCTATCATACCTGCCATGCAGGCGAGGAATACCGTCATAAAAAAGAAGGCGAACGGCTCAAATCTCGAATAATTGCCGCTTTTCTTCGGGAGATCTATTCTGCCGCATATCAGCAGATAGCACGACATATTTACTCCGAGCGTGCAGATTATATTCAGCGTGATGTTGAACACAAACCCTTCACCGCTGCCCGAAAGCAGAAGCATCAGCAGCACTGTGCACGCCTGTGCCGCAACAAAAGCTGCGAGGACTCTGAACAAGTCCTCGTTTCGTTTTATCATATCTCTCATGAGCCTGATATCAGCTTATATATTGCCGAGGGAATAAATCGGAAGGTAAGAGTATCCGCCGCCAGCACCAACATTATGATGACCGTAACACGGGAAAGGAAAATGCCCCAGCGCTTCGCTGTGCTTACCTCCCACACCTTCGGCACACGGTATTTCTTTATCTTGCGAAGCTTCCATATTGCCATCAGCCCACCCACGATAAGCAGCATGACCACAGCAAACAGATATATGAGATATACGATGACTATGCCCTTGGCCTCGACCGCTTCGCCACTCTCCAGCGCCGACATATAGTCCTGCACCTGAGGCACCGACATAAACAGCAGCAGTATGCCCGAAATGCTGTTGAACATGGCATGCATAACAGTAGTGACTACGATTGACTTTGTAGATACTGCGATATATCCGAGGCAGACACCCAGTGTCGTAGCATAGAAGAACTGCTGCAGATTTGCATGTGTAAGTCCGAAAAGCAGGGCAGATACGAATATCGCAAAGCCGTTGCCGTAGGGTTTGAGCTTCTCCATAACCACGCCACGGTACCAGAACTCCTCAAAGATCGGTGCGATAACCACAAGCTGAAATAGCAGTATCAGTGCGCTTGCCACATTATCGGCCTGAAGCTCATTCACCGTATTGAAGGAATCATTCAGATCGGTATCCTTGAACAGTAGGGAAATGAGCATGGTCATAAGGTTTGCGAAAATAGCAAGGCCATAGAATGCAGGGAACATTCCCATCGCATTGCTGAAATACACAGGCCTTTTGTACATTCTGCCCATCATGCCCTTTTCGCCCAGCAGGATGACCACCGAACCGATCGGGATAGCATAAAGGAATATGAAGGATATCACCGATTCAATGGCATACGCCGCAATGCCATTCATTCCATCAAAAACAGGCGACATCATCGTAAGCAGGATAGTGGCTATCCACCTTGCCACAAATACTACGATCATGGTTATGCCGATGCGCACGCACACCTTTTTGAAATCAGGGATCTTATCCTCTGGCGCTGCGCTTTCGGCAACTAATATCTCCTCCGACATTCGTTCTCCTTTCTTACTCCGAGATAAGGCGGTGATAATCCGCTATCTCGCTGACGGTCTCCTCTAAAGTCTTGCCGAGACATTCTATCGTTATATCCGCATACTCCTCGTACAGCGCTCTGCGACGCTCGAACACCTGCTGTATGGTATCTTCTGGGCGCATGGCGATTCCACGGCTCTTTATGTTGTGCAGACGCTTCTCCACCTCGGGCACGGGCAGGGAAAGGTAATATATCATTCCGTGCTGCTTCAGATGCAGCATTGCGTTTCGTGAATACACCGCACTGCCGCCCGTGGCGATAACGCAGCCGCCCTCCTCCGCAACGGAGAGGATAGCACGCTCCTCTGCGATGCAGAAGGCGTCCAGACCCTCGCTGTCAATGATATCCTGCAAAAGTCTGCCTGTATCGTTCTGGATAACTATATCCGTAACTATAAATCTATATCCCATCGCTTTCGCCAGCAGAACTCCGATGGTGGATTTTCCGCATGCAGGCATTCCGATGAGTACTATGTTCTTTTTCATGTGTCTTTCCTTTGTTCTTGCTAAATATCTGTATCAGTATGTGACCTTATCCAGCTTCATGGTAGCCACTGCATTGAGGTCAGTACCTGCGGTGTGTCCCGCCAGATACTCATAATATCCCTGACAACCTATCATCGCTGCATTGTCACCGCACAGGGAGAGAGGCGGCACATAAAGCGTCATGCCGTTCTTTGCGGCTCTTTCCTCAAGCATAGAGCGCAGTCCGCTGTTTGCCGCTACACCGCCTGCAAGGGCTATCGTCTTGTAGCCGCTGTCCTTTGCCGCCTGAATGAACTTTGATGTGAGTATATCGCTGACGGTGTACTGGAAGCACGCCGCAAGGCTATTTACGTCGATCTCCTCGCCCTTCTGTTTTGCGTTGTGAATGAGGTTTATCACCGCCGTTTTAAGGCCCGAAAAGCTGAAATCATAGGGATTTGCGGTCTTGGGGTGTGGGAGTGTGTACTTCTTTCTGTCGCCCAGCTTTGCCGCATTGTCGATATGCACACCGCCTGGGTAGGGGAATCCCATTGCTCTCGCAGCCTTGTCGAATGCCTCGCCTGCTGCGTCATCCACCGTTCTGCCGATGGTCTCAAAATCAGTGTAGCTGTTTACCTTTACGATATGGCTGTGTCCGCCCGACGCTACAAGGCAGATATACGGCGGCTCCAGCTCCTTGTGAGCAAGATAATTTGCCGCTATGTGTCCACGGATGTGGTGTACGGGAATCAGCGGCTTATCCAGAGAAAACGCCAGTCCTTTTGCGAAATTCACTCCCACAAGCAGCGCTCCGATAAGTCCCGGGGCATATGTCACAGCAATGGCGTCCATCTCTGCGGCAGTCTTGCCTGCCTTTTCCAGAGCCTCGTTCACCACGCCGATGATGCTCTCGCAGTGGCGGCGGCTGGCTATCTCAGGCACAACTCCGCCGTATAATTTATGTTCCTCGATCTGTGTAGCCACGACCGAGCTTATTATCTCCCTGCCGTCACGGATGACCGCAGCAGCGGTCTCGTCGCAGGAGCTTTCTATTGCAAGAATATCCATATCTTTTGTCCTTTTAAATTATTGTTTTTGAGATCAGGCGAACGAGAATGCGCCAGATGCAAGGAAACCGACAAACGGTTAGGATGTATGCCTGCCGTTAGGCGGTTGACAAAGCAGGTGGGACATTATCGGCAGCCTGTTATTTTACATCAGGCTTGCGGGATGTCAGGAACTCTATCGCACGCTCTATCGAATTGCGAACATGCTCCATATCCTCATTGTGAAGCTTGCCTGCGTTGCGGTAATCAAAGCTGTTGCAGAACTCATTAACATCATCGTTAAGTTCCTTGATGTAGTTCTCAATAAGACGGTCTGTTGCCTCAATGAACGGCTTCTGGTCGTTCTTGCCGAGCTTTGTCGGCACATGCGACATCAGCAGATTATAGTGCGGAATGCAGATATACTTCTGCGAGCAGTACAGATTACGGAACTTCGCATCATCCCTGAACATGGTGAACACTGTTTCCAGCATATGCTCAACACCCCAGTCCACCTTACTGCAGACAAAGCAGGTCTCCTCGATCTCACTGCTCTTCTTAGCCTTAGCGCCCTTTGTAAAGAAAATGCTCTTGTTCTCGAATACATTATTCCTTACCGAGGCAAGATATGTATTGAGCATGAGTCCCAGAGAAAGGCGATTGTTCTGCTTCAGCAGGGAATTGAAGTGAGTATGGCAGAATCCGAGACGATTGGTCTCGATGCGCACATCAGGCTCCATCATCGCAGCGCCCATGATGTATTCGGAAATATGCTGCTCCACGGTGTTTCTCATGGCGCAGATAGGGCAGCCCTCTCTCGGCTCGAACACTTCGTTTATCGGGATGGTGAGTATACTTTCTCGCATGGCGGTAAACCTTCCTTTTCAGAAAAATAGGTGATAAATTGCTGAAATTACAGCCGTCTTACTTGATTTTACATCTATATTGTATTATAATTAAGATAAATAATCAAGGGGTTTGGCAAAAAAATAATGGATTTCACTATTACGAACAGCAACTTTGATATAAAGCGCACCTTCCTGTGCGGACAGTGCTTCCGCTGGCAGGAAAGGGATGACGGAAGATTTCATGGCGTTGCCCACGGCAGATATATCTCATTGTCTCAGGGTGATGGTTGTGTAACTCTCCATGACATAGCAGAGGCGGATATCCCACTGTGGGAGGATTATTTTGACCTCTCCACTGATTACGGAGCAGTGATAACACAGCTTTCCTCGGACAAAACGCTTTCCGAAGCATGCAAAGCTTCAGGCGGAATACGTCTGCTTCGACAGGAACCCTTCGAGACGCTGATAAGCTTTATCATCAGCCAGAATAATAACATCCCACGCATATCGGGAATAATCGGCAGATTGTGCGAAAGCTTCGGCTCGGAAATAAACGGCGGATATTCGTTCCCGACTGCAGAACAGCTGAAAGGCGTACAGCCTGAGGATCTCGCACCGCTTCGTGCAGGCTTCCGTGCCAGATACATATGCGATGCAGTTGATAAAGTAAACAGCGGCATCGTAGATTTTGCCGAGATCGACGCTCTCCCATTGGATGAAGCTAGGGAAAAGCTGAAGCTGATCGTTGGTGTAGGCGATAAAGTCGCAGACTGCGTGCTGCTTTTCGGCTTCGCCAAGCATGATGCTTTCCCCAAGGATGTCTGGGTGAAACGCCTTATGACGGAATTTTATCCCGAGGGACTGCCTGAATGCACTAAGGGAGTAGAGGGAATCGCTCAGCAATATCTTTTTGATTATGTCCGCAACAACGGCGGATTGGATAACAAATAGTAAAATATATAGTTCACATTACCGAAAGGATTGTTGTTTATGTATTGTAACCAGTGCGGAAATATACTCACAGAGCATGGTGCTTTCTGCTCCTTCTGCGGAGCAAAGAACGAAGATGCAGTTGTTAAAGCATCTGAACCCGATACAGCGGCTATTGAGCAAGCTGCTCCTGCTGCAAGTGAAGCTTCCGTCCCTGCACCTGAGGTTGCGGCTCTTGTTCAGGAACCTGCCCCACAGCCTGTGGCGTCTGTATATGCGCCCCCCATTACTCCTGCAGGATTTACAGGCGAAATGCCTGCCCCGCCTGTCACTCAGCCAGTGAAAGAAGAAAAATACTACACCTTCAATCACATCCTTCTGTGCCTTGGCGCCGTAGCAGTTATGGCGATCGTAGCGGGCGTTTTTGCAGGACTGTATTTTTCGACATTCTGATATACTTCATAAGCAATGACCCTCACATTATGTGGGGGTCATTTTGATGCCATAATGCACAAATACAAAAGGATATTGTTATTTCATTTTAACAATATTGCTCTATTATAATTGACTTTTATTAGGTAATATAGTATACTAAAGAATGGATTGTAATACCATGCTTTAATAAGATACGTTTGAGGATGGTATCATATAACTCTACAATCGGCAGGAGGAAACTAATAATGTTTTGCGAAAATTGCGGAAAGAGCCTCATAAGAGGTTATAATTTCTGTCTTGAATGCGGCACACCCGTTCCGCCCCAGAATCTGGAGCAGGATCAGGCGGCTGCCGAAGAGCCTCAGGGCATGCCTGAGATCCCACCGCTCTCCAACGACGGCGGAACTCTGGTGTTCTGCCAGAACTGCGGTATGCGAATGCAGTCTTCTACTGCATACTGTGAGCAGTGTGGTCAGCAGCTTCAGGCTAACAACAATAACAGCAACGATCCTTATTCAAATCTTCCCAAAAATGGCAGCGTTCCGCTCTGGAACACCGAACAGGTCGATTATGGTTATGAGACCATGACTGAGG
>JAZSGG010000084.1:0-2509 GCA_045532595.1 Oscillospiraceae bacterium
CCTGCCGCCATACGGCTAACGCAGCAGGTGCGTGCTTATCGCCCGATGCAGGAGGACATTATGAGTAAAGTATTGATCATCGGATGCGGCGGCGTGGCAAATGTCGCTATCAGAAAGTGCTGTCAGGTGAGCGAGGTGTTCACCGAGATATGCATCGCAAGCAGAACAAAGTCTAAGTGCGACGCTCTCGCTGAGAAGCTGCGCCCCACCACTTCCACCGTCATCACCACCGCACAGGTGGACGCTGACAACGTTGAGGAGCTTATCTCCCTCATAAACGGCTACAAGCCAGAGCTGGTAATGAACATCGCCCTGCCCTATCAAGATCTCACCATCATGGACGCCTGCCTTGCCTGCGGCGTGAACTACATGGACACCGCAAACTACGAGCCTGAGAACATCGACGACCCCGAGTGGCGTGCCGTTTACGACAAGCGCTGCAAGGAGGAGGGCTTCTCCGCATACTTCGATTACACATGGCAGTGGGCGTACAAGGAGAAGTTCGAGAAGGCAGGACTTACTGCGCTGCTCGGCAGCGGCTTCGACCCGGGCGTTACTCAGGCTTACTGCGCTTATGCACAGAAGCATGAGTTTGACACTATCGAGACCATCGACATCCTCGACTGCAACGGCGGCGACCACGGTTATCCCTTTGCCACAAACTTCAACCCCGAGATAAACCTGCGTGAAGTCTCCGCCCCGGGCAGCTACTGGGAGAACGGCAAGTGGGTGGAGATCCCTGCCATGAGCATCAAGCGTGAGTATGACTTCGAGGAAGTGGGCATGAAGGATATGTATCTTCTCCACCATGAGGAGATAGAGTCCCTTGCAAAGAACATCCCCGATGTAAAGCGCATCCGCTTCTTCATGACATTTGGTCAGAGCTATCTCACCCACATGAAGTGCCTTGAGAACGTGGGAATGCTCTCCACCACGCCCATCATGTACGAGGGTAAGGAGATAGTTCCCATCCAGTTCCTGAAGGCGCTGCTGCCCGATCCTGCGTCTCTCGGCCCCAGAACAAAGGGCAAGACCAACATCGGTTGCATCTTCACAGGCAAGAAGGACGGCAAGGACAAGACCTACTACATCTACAACGTCTGCGATCATCAGGAGTGCTATGCCGAGGTGGAGTCGCAGGCTATCTCCTACACCACAGGCGTGCCTGCAATGTGCGGAGCGCTCATGCTGCTGACAGGCAAGTGGAACAAGGCAGGCGTGTACACCGTGGAGGAGTTCGATCCCGATCCCTACATCGAGGCGCTTGACAAGTACGGACTTCCCCACCGTGAGAGCCACACACCCGTGCTGGTGGACTGATATGACGGCTCAGGAAAGGATACTCGCCGCTGACCTGCCCACGCCCTGCTATATCATAGACGAGGCAAAGCTCATCGAAAACGGCAGGGTGCAGAAGGGCGTGCAGGAGCGCACAGGCTGCAGGATACTCCTCGCACAGAAGGCGTTTTCGAATTTCGACCTCTACCCTGCCCTTGCGCCGTACCTCGCAGGAACGGAGGCGAGCGGTCTGTTTGAAGCAAGACTGGGCGCTGAATACATGCCCGATAAGGAGTGCCACGTTTTCTGCGCCGCATATCGTGAGAGCGAATTTGCGGAGCTGCTGAAATACGCCGACCACATCGTGTTCAACTCGCCCTCGCAGCTGAAGAAATTCGGCGCTGCGGCAAAGGCAGCAGGCAAGTCCGTGGGACTTCGCATAAACCCCGAATGCTCCACGCAGGAGGGTCACGAGATATACGACCCCTGCGCAAAGGGCAGCCGCCTCGGCACGACCCTTGCCCAGTGGGAGAGCCTGATGACGGAGGAGCTTATCGGGCTTCTTGACGGTCTGCACTTCCACACCCTCTGCGAGCAGGATTCCGATGCGCTGGAGATAACGCTTGATGCGTTTGAAGCGAAGTTCGGCGCATATCTCAGCCGCATGAAGTGGGTGAACATGGGCGGCGGTCATCACATCACCCGTGAGGGGTACGACATTGAACGTCTGGAGCGCTGCATAATGCGCATGCGTGACAGGGGTCTGACAGTGTATCTCGAGCCCGGGGAGGCGGTGGCGCTGAACGCAGGATATCTCCTCACCGAGGTGCTTGATACGCTCACGAACGGCGATACGGATATTGCGATACTGGATATGTCGGCTGCCTGCCATACTCCCGATGTCATTGAGATGCCGTACCGTCCGCCGCTGTACGCTTCGGGCGAGGCTATGGAAAAGCCGTACACCTATCGTCTCGGCGGCCCCACCTGCCTTGCGGGGGATATCGTGGGGGACTACAGCTTTGACGCTCCACTCGCCGAGGGCAGCCGCCTCATCTTCGAGGACATGGCGATATATTCCACCTGCAAGAACAACACCTTCAACGGCATGCCCCTGCCCGATATATGGAAGCTCGCAGAGGACGGCACGTTCACGCTGCTTGCACGCTTCGGGTATGAGGATTTCCGCTATAGGCTGGGCAAATTCAATTAGGAATTAGGAATGAGGAAT
>JAZSGG010000144.1:0-7333 GCA_045532595.1 Oscillospiraceae bacterium
TATCCGTGGTTCACGGCGATGCGGTGTCCCAGTCCATTGCGGCGGCTTCCATCCTTGCCAAGGTTACGAGGGACCGACAGTGTGAAGCACTTGAGGCTGCGTACCCCGGCTACGGCATCGGCGGACATAAGGGATACCCCACCAAAGCCCATAAGCTGGCGGTGTATCGCCTGGGGCCTTCTCCCTGTCACAGAAAGAGTTTCCTCGGCTTCCTTGAAAGAGATCAGGAAAAGCTCAAAACATGGGACGAGGAAGAACGGGCAAAGCACAATGGATAAGCAAGAGACAGGGCGACTCGGCGAACGGTATGCCGCAGAACTCCTTAGGAAAAAAGGGTACGAAATCCTCGGCATGAACGTTCACGCGGGACACGGGGAAACAGACATTGTGGCGAAACTGGGTGAAATCCTTGTGTTTGCCGAGGTCAAGACCCGACATGCGGAAAAGGGCTTTACCAAAACCTACGGTGCGCCGAAGGATGCTGTGGACAGACGGAAACAGGAGAATCTGATTCGGACAGCGGAGGAATTTCTGAAGCAGCATCCCGAGTATAACGGATGCTATCCGAGGATCGACGTGATTGAGGTCTATCTTGACCCGTCCGATGCCCCATCCCTGATAGAACATTACGAAAATGCTGTGCGGAAACGGAACGTGCGGCGAAAAAATATATCATATCATGAATAAATTTACATCATAGAGGTGTTACCATGAGATACAGAAGTACAAGAGACATTGAAGCAAAAGAATATGTCACTGCGGCAGAAGCCATCAAGCGGGGCCTTGCACCCGACGGCGGTCTTTACCTCCCCGAAGGTACTCCCGCACTTACCCTTGCTGATATTGAGGCACTGTGCGATAAGACCTACAGTGAACGTGCCGCATATATTCTTTCCCTGTTCCTGGACGATTACGATGGGGAAGGACTGAAGGCTGACTGCGACGGCGCATACGGCGAGGAGAAGTTCCCCGGCGGCGCGGCTCCTGTCGTTGACATCGGCGGCGGTATCTATTCCCTGGAACTGTGGCACGGACCTACCTGTGCATTCAAGGACATGGCGCTTCAGATCATGCCCCGTCTCCTCGTTCGTGCACTCCGCATGACAGGGGAGGAGAAGACTGCACATATCCTCGTTGCTACCAGCGGCGATACGGGAAAGGCAGCTCTCGAAGGTTATCGTGACATCGACGGCGTAAAGATGACCGTGTTCTATCCCGATGAAGGTGTCAGCAAGATGCAGAAGCGTCAGATGACCACACAGGAAGGCAAGAACGTTCACGTTTGCGCTGTAAAGGGCAACTTTGACGACTGCCAGAACGGTGTAAAGGCTATCTTCACTGATAATGCTTTCGCTGATAAGCTTGCACAGAACAATATTCTGCTGTCCAGTGCGAACTCCATCAACTGGGGCAGACTTGCTCCTCAGATCGTTTACTATGTTTCTACCTATGTGGAGCTGGTGAAGAACAAGGAGATCCCCTTCGGCGAGAAGATCAATATCGTCGTTCCCACAGGAAACTTCGGCAACATCCTTGCTGCTTACTACGCAAAGCTTATGGGTATTCCCGTAAACAAGCTGATCTGCGCATCTAACAGCAACAATGTCCTTACCGATTTCATCAATACAGGTATCTATGACAG
This sequence comes from Oscillospiraceae bacterium, assembly GCA_045532595.1. Taxonomy (GTDB): domain Bacteria; phylum Bacillota; class Clostridia; order Oscillospirales; family Ruminococcaceae; genus CAG-115. The sequence goes on from JAZSGG010000144.1 coordinate 1,643, forward strand.
AAACAGAAAGTTCTTCACAACTGTTTCTCCCTCTATGGATATCCTTATCTCCTCTAACCTCGAGCGTCTGCTGTATCACCTCTCGGGCGATAACGATGCAGTTATCAACGACTGGTTCGGCAAGCTCAAGACAGAGGGCAGATATGAGATCTCCGATGACGTAAAGGCTAAGGTAACAGATCTCTTCTATGCAGGCTGCTGCAGCGATGAGGATACCAAGTCCACCATCAAGGATACATTCGAAAAGTATTCCTACCTGCTGGATACCCATACTGCAGTTGCAGTTAAGGTATACGAGGATTACCGCAAGGCAACAGGCGATGAGACCAAGACAGTTATCGCTTCCACCGCTAATCCCTATAAGTTCAGCGGCGCAGTTTACGAGGCTGTCGGCGGTGTTATCGACACAGATGACGAGTTTGAGATCATCGACCGTCTTGAGAAGCAGACAAACACTCAGATGCCTGCACCTCTCGCAGCAACAAAGAACAAGGAAGTACGCTTCACAGGCTCTGTTGAAAAGCAGGAGATGCCCGGCGTAGTTCTGGATTTCCTCAAGTCCTGAGACTGAAGAAGGGAGGCAAATGTGCTTTACACAATTGGCGACCTTCATCTTTCGCTGGGATGCGATAAGCCTATGGATATCTTTTCAGGCTGGACGAATTACCTTGAACGTCTCGAAGCAAACTGGAACAGCATGATAACCGATGATGACACCGTGGTGCTTCTCGGAGATCACAGCTGGGCGCTGAAGCTGGAGGAGGCTTACAAGGATCTGGAGTTCATCCATTCCCGTCTGAAAGGAAAGAAGATACTTGTCAAGGGCAACCACGATCTCTGGTGGGGAACCATGAACAAGATAAACGAGTTCGTTAAGTCGAACGGGTTTGACAGCCTGCAGTTTTTGTTCAATAATGCTTTTCTGGTCGATGGCGTCGCAATATGCGGTACCCGTGGCTGGATAAGGGAGAACGGGGAACAGCCCGATATGAAGGTGCTGAACCGTGAGGCTGGCAGACTTGAAGCTTCCCTGAAGGAGGCTCAGAAGCTCGGCGGAGAGCCGATAGCATTCATCCATTATCCTCCCGTCTACCGATCGGAGGAGAATATATACCTCACCGATGTGCTTCAGAGGTACGGCGTCAGGCGCTGTTATTATGCACATCTCCACGGCGGCAGCATAAAGGGCGCACTAAACGGCGTGCATAACGGCGTTGAATACCGTCTGGTGTCTGCTGACAGCGTGAATTTTACTCCGGTAAAAATTGAAATGGATCACTGATCCGAAAATTAAAAAATAAATGTCCTAACGGACAGGAAGGAATTTTGCAATGGAGATCATTTCCCAGAACAAGACAGTAACAAATACTTACGCTATCGAGTTTGCATTCAGCGCAGAGGAGTTCGAGGCTGCTGTAAACGCTTCTTTCAACAAGAGAAAGAAGAACATTTCTATCCCCGGCTTCCGTAAGGGCAAGGCTACCCGTAAGATGATCGAGGCTCACTACGGCGAGGGCGTTTTCTATGAGGATGCTGTAAACTCTCTGTACAACAACAATATCGCTGATATCGTTGAGAAGACAGGTCTTGAGGTTGTTGACGTTACCGATACAGAGGTTGTTGACGTAAGCAAGGAAGCTGGCGTAAGCTTCAAGGCTAACATTATCGTTAAGCCTGAGGTAAAGATCTCCGATTACAAGGGATTAGAGATCAAGAAGACTGTCAAGACTATTGATGACGATGCAGTTAACGCTGAGATCGATAAGATGAGAAGCAGAAATGCCCGCATCATCTCCGTAGATGACAGAGCTACCGTAATGGGCGATACAGCTGTTATCGACTTCGACGGCTACCTTGATGATGTAGCATTCGAGGGCGGTAAGGGCGAGATGTTCCCCCTGGAGCTCGGCAGCAACACCTTCATTCCCGGCTTTGAGGAGCAGGTAGTTGGTAAGAACATCGGCGAGGAGTTCGATGTAAACGTAACATTCCCTGAGAATTATCAGGCAGAGAACCTGAAGGGCAAGGCTGTTGTATTCAAGTGCAAGCTGCACGAGATTAAGGGCAAGGATATGCCTGAGCTCGACGACGAGTTCGTAAAGGACGTAAGTGAGTTCGATACAGTTGACGAGCTGAAGGCTGACATCAAGGCAAAGCTTGAGAAGTCCGCTGCCGAGCAGTCTGATCTGGATGCTGACAACGCTCTCGTTGACGCTCTCGTAGCTAAGATGGAGGCTGAGGTTCCCGAGGTTATGTACGAGCGCCGCATTAATGATATCGCTCGTGAGTGGAGCATGCGCAACCGTATCAAGGTTGAGGATTACCTGAAGTACACAGGTATTACAATGGATCAGTTCAGAGCAAGCTTCAAGGATATCGCTAAGAAGCAGGTTGATCTCCGTCTGTGCCTGGAGCAGATCGCTGCTGCAGAGAACATCGAGGTTACAGCTGAGGATATCGAGAAGGAGTACAACGAGCTTGCTGAGCAGTACAAGATGACTGCTGAGAACGTTAAGGCTGCTCTCGCTGAGGACGCTATCAAGGGCGACATCAAGATCGAGAAGGCTCTCGACTTCGTTCGTGAGAACGCAAAGATCGAGGAAGTAACTGAATAATCATTCGTTAACTACGGAAAACCGCCTACACAGTAGGCGGCTTTTCGGTTTAATCGGATGTCGGCAGATTCCGACATTTTCCGCATTGGCGGAGAAAGGATGGCAACTATGGCATATATCCCTTACGTTGTAGAGCAGTCCAGCCACGGCGAGCGCTCCTATGACATTTTTTCCAGACTTCTCAATGACAGAATCATTCTTCTGCATGACGAGGTAAATTCCGCAACTGCAAGCGTAGTTATCGCACAGCTGCTGTATCTCGAGGGTCAGGATCCCGATAAGGATATCTATTTCTACATCAACAGCCCGGGCGGCTCCGTTTATGACGGACTGGCTATCTATGATACTATGAAGTATATCAAGTGTGATGTTTCCACCATCTGCATGGGCATGGCAGCTTCTATGGGTGCATTCCTGCTGTCCTCGGGTACAAAGGGCAAGAGAATTGCTCTCCCTAACAGCCAGATCATGATCCATCAGCCCCTCATCTCTGGCGGTGGACTGTCGGGTCAGGTAACAGATATCCAGATCCGTGCAGATAACCTGCTCAAGACCAAGGAAAATCTGAACCGTATGCTCAGTGAGAACACAGGCAAGGATTATGAGACTATCTGCCGTGATACCGAGCGTGATAATTTCATGACCGCTCAGGAAGCACTGGAATACGGTATTATTGATAAGGTATACAGCAACCGTTCTGACATCAAGTAAAAAACAGGAGGAACAGCAAAAATGATGGTTTGCTCCTTTTGCGGCAAAAATGAAAATCAGGTAAGGCGCATTCTGTATGGCGGCACTGAGGCTGCTATCATCTGTAATGAATGCATCCTTGCCTCATATAATATGCTCGTCGAGAGCGGAGACGTTAAGGGCAAGTATGTCAAGCCCATAGCGGACGACGATATCGAGAAGAGCAGCTTTGCTGATGGACCTGAGACCCTCATGAAGCCGACAGAGATCAAGGCTTACCTTGATGAATATATCGTCGGTCAGGAGGAGGCTAAGAAGATCCTCAGCGTATCCGTATATAATCACTATAAGCGTACCTTCCTCAATGAAGAGGGTCTTGACGATGACGAAGTAGAGCTTCAGAAGAGTAACGTGCTGCTGCTCGGACCTACTGGTGTAGGTAAGACTATGCTGGCACAGACTCTCGCAAAGCTTCTGAACGTTCCTTTTGCTATCGCAGATGCTACCACCCTCACACAGGCTGGTTATGTCGGCGAGGACGTTGAGAACGTGCTTCTGCGCCTTATTCAGGCAGCAGATTACGATATCGAAGCAGCCGAGCGTGGCATCATCTACATCGACGAGATCGACAAGATCTCCCGTCGCAGCGAGAATACCTCCATCACCCGTGATGTAAGCGGCGAGGGCGTACAGCAGGCGCTGCTGAAGATCGTTGAGGGTACAGTTTCCAACGTGCCTCCTCAGGGCGGCAGAAAGCATCCTCATCAGGAGTTCATTCAGATTGATACCAAGAATATCCTGTTTATTTGCGGCGGTGCGTTCGAGGGCCTTGAAAAGATGATCGCAGGCAGAGTATCTTCTTCTGCGATGGGCTTTGGCGCTGACGTTTCTTCCAAAAAGGATAAGGAAAGCTCTGCAATGCTCCATAAGGTAAGCCAGGAGGACCTTGTAAAGTTCGGTATCATCCCCGAGCTTATCGGCCGTCTGCCTGTTGTAACAGTGCTTGACGATCTTGACGAGGACGCTCTTGTACGCATCCTTGACGAGCCTAAAAATGCGCTTATCAAGCAGTACAAGTATCTCTTCAAGGCTGATGAGATCGAGCTGGAGTTCAACGATGAGGCTAAGCGTGCTATCGCTAAGAAGTCCATCGAGCGCAAGACCGGTGCAAGAGGTCTGCGTTCCATCGTTGAGTCTACTCTGCGTGATATCATGTTCACTGCTCCCAGCGATCCTTCCATCACCAAGATCACGGTTACTGCGGAGTGCGTAGAGGGTACAGGCGAGCCTGTTATCGAACGCAGCAAGAAGGCTAAGAAAGCAAAGGCATAATGCAATATAAAGGGCGGTTTTCCGCCCTTTTCGTATAAGGAGATATAATGACAACTTTCGAGCTTATTTATGAGCAGGTAAAGAAGATACCCCGTGGCAAGGTGGCAACTTACGGTCAGATAGCCATGCTGGCAGGAAATCCCCGCTGGGCGAGAGCAGTAGGCTATGCGCTGCATGCAAATCCTGATCCCGAAAGTATTCCGTGTTATCGTGTGCTGAATCGTTTTGGCGGACTCGCTCCCGCATTTGCCTTTGGCGGTGCGGAAAAGCAGGCAGAGCTTCTGCGTGCTGACGGTATCGAAGTGCGTGATGATGGCACTGTTGATCTTGAAACGTACCTATGGAATGGCCTGTGAGCGGAGGTAAGCAATGCGAACACTTGCTGAGATATATCATCCCATAACAGGAACGCCTTTTCAGAATGACGATACCTATTGTGAGATTGCCCCCTGTGATGCGCTTAAGCCATATATCCGATGCTTCTGGGGTACCAAAATCCCGGTCAAAGCAGTCGAATGTAGTTCTGACAGCGGAATAGTCATTCCCGATACCTGCATGGACATTATATTCCATATCGACTATACGAATAATATATGTGATGGTCATTTCTGCGCATTGGACGAGCGCTCGTTCCTGACGAGCGGTTCAGCTTCATCTGCGCTGATATCGACCTTTGCCATACGTTTTTACGCATGGTCTGCTATTCTCTTTGCCGAGAACGCATTGAACGGCAGCAAGAACCGTGCGTTTCATGTGGAGGAGTTTTTTCAAAGCCTGAAAAACGAGCTGCAGCCGCAGCTTTTCGACGTCTCGACGCTTGCGGGAAGGATAGCCATAGCGGAAAAAGCGCTTCTGAAACGACTGCACCCTGAACGCATTAATGACGATCTGCTTAATGCCATCTATTACATGATAGAAAACAGCGGCAGAGCGCGTATATCAGATATATGTCATTACACAGCAGTATCAGAAAAGCAGCTGGAACGCCTGTTTTCTCATCACATGGGGATATCGCCGAAGTCGTATTCTTCGCTTATACGCTATCAGCTTCTGT
>JAZSGG010000041.1:0-2548 GCA_045532595.1 Oscillospiraceae bacterium
AAGCGGTAAAACGCTGAGATCGCAGTATATGAGAACAGGAAAGGAAGAATCGTTATGATAAGAAAGCTGCAGAAAAACGATATACCCACCTGTGCAGAGATCCTCTGTGCGGTTTACAATAACGAGATGTGGCAGTGCCGCTGGACAATGGAAACAGGCGTTGCGTACCTTGAAGATTATTTTGATGCAAAGAAATTCGTGGGCTTTGTCCTCGAAGAAAATGGGGAGATCATCGGCGCAATGTTTGCTCACGAGAAGATCTGGTGGAACAACAGCGAGCTTTACATCGACGAGATGTTTATCTCTCCCGAAAAGCAGAGAGGCGGCTGTGGCAGTATGCTGATAGATGCGGCGGAGGAATATGTAAAGGAGCATAAGCTTGCAGGACTTACCCTCTGCACGAATAAGTATGCGCCTGCACCGAATTTCTACCGCAAGAACGGTTTTGCCGATAACGAGTTCATTATGTTTATGTATAAGGAGCAAAGCGTATAAAACGGATAAATTCATTTGATAAAATCAAAGCGGTCGGGGTGTCCTGACCGCATTTTTTTCGCTGCCCCCTTGACAACATAACGCCTGTTATGTTATTATATATACAAGACAGCGAGGTGATAAGATGTCCGAGGAAAATACAAGGGAGCAGCTGCTTTCTGCTGCAAAGGCGGAGTTTCTGCGGTGCGGCTATCAGAAAGCGTCGCTAAGGAAGATATGCGCCGCCGTTGATGTGACGACGGGTGCGCTGTATTTCTTCTTCAAAAACAAGGAGGAGCTTTTCGCAAGACTTGTGGGAGAGGTGGCGGAGCGGCTGCTGCAGTTTGTCAGGCGGCAGACCGACAGCGAGGTAAACGGCAGGGGCGACAGCGCCGCATATCAGCGTGAGCTGAACGAATACCTCTGCGAGAACAAGGAGATAGTGCGGATACTGTTCGACTGTTCCGAGGGTACTGCATACAGCGATTTCAAGGAGCAATACTGTGCCGAGGCTGCAAAGGGATTCTATATGTACTACGATAAATGCGGCGGCAGTGCGGAGTATCGTGACATCATGGGGCTTATAGTCAAGATGCGTATTCAGGGATATATCGAGATGCTAAACGGAGATTACGATATGGATAAGATGATGAAATTCTCGGAGCTGATGGAGCTTTACGGCGATTGCGGCTTTGCAGGAATGATGAAGCAATTTAAAAGTATAACGGAAGGCTCGGTCGGTTGACCGAGCCTTATCAGATAACAAAAGAAAACAAATGTTATGTAGGAGGAAAAACTATGTTGTTCAATGAATTCGGCTCAAAGGAAAATCCGCCCGTGCTGCTGCTTCACGGAATGATGCAGGACTGGCACAGCGAATACGAGCTGCTGAAGCCTTTAGAGGCGCATTACCGCCTGATAATTCCTGCGCAGGACGGCTTTTACGACGGAAGTGGGGATTTCACGAGCTTCGCAGACCAGGCAAGGCAGATAGAGGAGTATATAGGGGAGAACTACAGCGGCAAGATTCACGGAGCCTATGGAGCATCACAGGGCGGACTTATGCTGACGGAGCTTCTCACCCGAAACAGGATAGATATGGGAAAGGTCATAATGGACGGCTGTTATGTGGCGCATCAGGGAAAGCTCTCGGGAAAGGCTACGGCGTGGATGTTCAAGAAATACAAGAACACAGGCAGGTTTCCTGCGGTTATAAATATCACAATGAAGCTGATGGGTCTGACAAAGGATGACCTTGGCATGATGGATAGTCTGTATATGAAAGCAAGCGATGAATCGGTAAAGCGCAATTTTCTGGAGAACTACACCTACCGCACCCGTCCCGAGATCGCACAGAACGAAACCATGGTTTACCTCTGGTGCGGCAGCAAGGAGCCGTATGCGCTGAAGTCCCACAAGGAGCTGAAAAAGCATCTCAAAAACTACGAGGAAACGATAATGAAGGGGCTGGGTCACGGGGAGTTCCTGCTGAAACATTCAGCGGAGTGCTGTGAGAAGATACGGGAAACGCTAGGGTGATAGCTGTATAGCGGTTCTGGATAAGCAGTAATAAAGGCGGGTCGCATTGAATACGGCTCGCCTTTAGTGCTTTTTGTACAGCAAAAAGTGCTACATACGCAGTGGGCCATTGCAATTTTCCGCTTTGCTTGCTATAATGAAAGCATCTTAAGAAACAAAGGAATTCATAGCTATGAAATACACCATCCAACAGATAACCTCAGGCGAGGACGAGCTGATACTGCGCTATCAGCGGCTGAATGACGAGGTGCAGGCGGTGCTGGAGTTTATGAACTCGCCGCAGAAAAAGCTGGTCGTCTCAAAGGACGATACGCAGACTGTCATTGAACTCGGGCAGATAATATAATTAATTGAACCACTTCGGCAAACCACTGATAATGAGATATAATAAAAAAAAGCTGTAAGATTGACGCCAATACTGATACCGTGATTGATACAATTCAATCACGGTATTTTCGGTTTTGCGTAACAAAATGCACTGTGTACGGAGCAGGTAAGAAAATACTGCAATTTGCGAAGTAAATCGAGGTATTGA
>JAZSGG010000108.1:0-10510 GCA_045532595.1 Oscillospiraceae bacterium
GCTTCGCGTTTCAAATTCCGATTTATCATGTAGAAAAATTCATATTGCAATTCCGACGGTTTTGTGGTATAATACATTTTGGATTATTTTATAAAGTCGGAGGCCAAGCGGTCTTAGGAAGACAATACTCAGGAACAACTCCTTGGCTCACAGAACGACATGGCTACGATCCGACTTGCTTCGCGTTTCAAATTCCGATTTATCATGTAGAAAAATTCATATTGCAATTCCGACGGTTTTGTGGTATAATACATTTTGGATTATTTTATATATTACATCCATCCTGAAAGGAATGACAATTATGGCAAAGAACAACAACGAAGGCAAGCCTCAGTTTGAGATTCCACGTCCTCAGTTCCCTAAGCGTGCTGTAGTAACAGGCGGTATGCCCTACGGCAACAAGGAGCTGCATTTCGGACATGTGGGCGGTATGCTGGTGTTTGCAGACACATACGCACGCTTCCTGCGTGACCGTATCGGCAAGGAGAACGTTATCTTTGTAAGCGGCACAGATTGCTACGGTTCTCCCATCGCCGAAGGCTGGCGCAAGAAGGTGGCAAACGGCGAGTTTGAAGGCTCACTCGAGGATTTCGTAAGAAGAAATCACGAAAAGCAGAAGAACACCCTCAATTGCTACGGAATCTCTCCGAATCTCTTTGCGGCATCGGGTCTTGACCGTGCAAAGGAAGTCCATGCTGAGTTCACACTGGATTTCCTGAACTCCCTGCACAAGAAGGGTCAGCTGGATAAGATCACCACCATGCAGTTCTTCGATGAGAAGGCTGGCGTGTTCCTTAACGGCAGACAGGTAGAGGGCAAGTGCCCCGTAGAGAACTGCCAGTCCTGCAAGGGCTATGCGGATGAGTGCGATCTCGGTCACCAGTATATGCCCGAAAACCTTATTGATCCTAAGTCTACCCTCACAGGTGAGACTCCCACCATGAAGCCTGTTACCAACTGGTATTTCAAGCTGCGTGATTATGAAAAGCTGATGCAGGACTGGGTTGCAGAGCTGCAGAAGCGCAAGGACATCCGTCCCGTTGTGTGGAAGACTATCGACGAGTTCCTGAAGCCGCCTGTTATCTACATCAAGCGTGAGTTTGAGGAGAAGTATCTCGGTCTGAAGGACAGCATGCCTGCCCACAACTATCTCGAGGAGCCTAAGAAGCCCTCCTTCACCATTGAGTTCACCAAGCTTTCCGACTGCGACGAGGCATGCCGTGTTCTTACAGAGAACGGCATCCGCTACCGCACAGGTAAGACGCTGGTTCCTTTCCGTCTTACAGGTAACATCGAGTGGGGCGTTCCTGCTCCCGAGTTCGATGAGGACAGCAAGGATCTCACCGTATGGGTATGGCCTGAGTCTCTCTGGGCGCCCATCAGCTTCACTAAGACCTATCTTGAGCAGCAGGGCAAGGGCGCTGACGAATGGAAGGACTACTGGTGCAGCAAGGATGCAACAGTATACCAGTTCATCGGTCAGGATAACATCTATTTCTACGGCATTGCCGAGCCTGCTATGTGGATGGCTCAGCAGGAGTCAGAGGAAAAGACCTCCACACCTCCCGAGGGCGAGCTGCAGCTGCCTGTTATCGTAGCAAACCACCACATCCTGTTCCTGGACAAGAAGGCGTCCAGCTCGGGCGATATCAAGCCCCCCATGGCTGACGATCTGCTGGATCACTACACACCTGAGCAGCTGCGTATGCACTGGCTGGGTCTGGGTCTGGGACAGCGTTCCGTAAGCTTCATGCCGAAGCCCTATAATCCCACTGCCGATCCCAAGGAGCAGGATCCTGTTATCAAGGACGGTCTGCTGCTTTCTAACGTATACAACCGCATGATCCGTACGGCGTTCTATACAACACAGAACAAGCTGGACGGCATTCTGCCCGACGTGCAGCCCGAGGAGAAGTTCCTCGCCGAAGCAAAGAAGGCTGTGCTGGAATTCGAGCGCCACATGTCTAAGTTTGCATTCCACCAGTGCACATACGTTCTGGACAGCTATATCAGAAATGCCAGCAAGTATGTTGCAAAGACCCTCACCGATCCCGACGCGCTTTCCGAGGACGAGCTGAAGCAGGCACTTGCAAACCTGTTCTATATGGTGCGTATTGCAGGCGTGCTGTTGCATCCTCTGGCGCCTTTCGGCACAGAAAAGCTGCGTGAATACCTCGATGTGGATGAGCGTATCTGGAGCTGGGATACCATCCTCGAGCCGCTCACATTCTTCACAGGCGCAGGTCACAAGCTGAAGTTCCTGCCCCCCAGAACAGACTTCTTCACAAGACACGAGAGCCAGTTCGCAACTGAGGACGTTGAATAAAAAATCAAGCCGCTTCCATTTGGAGGCGGCTTTTGATTATACAGTGTAATTATACTTTTTCGATGCGTGCGAAGTTTGCCATGAGCTTCTTAGCACCTGCGGAATCAAAATTGATGCTCAGCATGGTGTCGTTGCCCATGCGCTTTGCCTCTGTTACAGTACCCTCGCCGAATACGTTGTGGCGTACTCTGTCGCCTGCGGCAAAGGTCTCGCCGCTCTTTACGGGCTGTGGGATAACAGGCTTCTTTGCCGCCTGATCTGCAAGGTAGTTTGGCTTCTGCGGCTTTGTCCAGGTGCCTGTTGTGGCGGCCTGTTTAGGCTTTTCACCCTTCATTATGATGAGATCCTCAGGAACCTCACGGATGAAGGTGGAGAGCTTGTTGCGCATAGTCTGACCATAAAGCATACGGTAAGCGGTGTGGGTAATGTGAAGCATACGCTTTGCTCTTGTGATGGCAACGTATGCAAGACGGCGCTCCTCCTCCATTTCGGAGAGGTCGCCCAGCGCACGGTAGCTGGGGAAGATGTTGTCCTCAGCGCCCACGAGGAACACGGTATCGAACTCCAGACCCTTTGCGGAGTGCATCGTCATCAGCGATACACGGTCGGAATCGCTGTCGTAGCTGTCGAGATCTGATACAAGTGCCACCTGCTCTAAGAAGTCAGGCAGAGTCACCTCGGGATCCTCCTCCAGAACGGTCAGGGCATTGGATTTCAGCTCGTTGATGTTGTCGATGCGTGCCGCACCCTCGTCGCCCAAAGCACGCATAGCCTGCATATATCCGCTCTTTTCTGCAACGGCTTCGATAAGCTCGTCAAGGCGGAGAGTATCGGCAAGCTCGTCCAGCTCGTCAAACAGGTTTGCGGCAGCCTTCAGTGCAGCAGCCTTGCGGGAGAGCGTATCGTACTGTGAAGCCTCACGGCAAACCTCCAGCGGAGAAATGCGCAGACCCTCTGCAATGCGGACGATCTCCTCAACGGTTGCATCACCGATGCCACGCTTCGGCTCGTTGATAACACGGCGGAAGCGCACGATATCATAGGGATTGTTCAGCAGTGCGAGATAGGACATGATATCCTTTATCTCCTTGCGGTCATAGAAGCGCACGCCGCCCACGATCTTGTAAGGGATGCCCGATCTTGCAAGGGCGTTCTCGAAGCTTCTGGACTGGGCGTTGTTGCGGTACAGCAGCGAGAAATCAGCGTATTTTTTGCCGTTCTGAGCACCCTCGAGAATGGTGTCGGCGATGAACTTAGCCTCTGCCTGCTCGCTCTCGAAACGGTGGCACTGTATCTTTTCGCCTGCGCCGAGGTCAGACCACAGAGCCTTGTCCTTGCGCTGGTGGTTGTTGCGGATTACCGCATTCGCTGCGTTAAGGATGTTTTCTGTGGAGCGGTAATTCTGTTCCAGACGGATGACCTCGCAGCCCTTGTACTGCTTTTCAAAGCTGAGGATGTTTTCGATAGTTGCACCACGGAAACGGTAGATGGACTGGTCATCATCACCTACAACGCAGAGGTTTCCGTTGTCGCCTGCCAGCAGAGCGATGAGCTTATACTGGGCAACGTTGGTGTCCTGATACTCGTCCACCATTATGTACTTGTAGAGATTTCTGTAGTGCTGCAGCACATCGGGATTCTCCTCGAAAAGTCGAACGGTCAGGCAGATGATATCATCGAAATCCACTGCATTTGCCGCTTCAAGCGCCGCCTGATAGTCGGTGTAGACATCTGCAGCACGCTTTTCCATGATATCGAGAGAGCTGTGCGCAGTTACTGCAAACTCCTTCGGGCTTATCATCTTGTCCTTGCAGCGGGAGATGATGTTCTTGAAAACTTTCGGGTTGAATACCTTTTCATCAATGCCCTGCTTCTTCATGGAATCCTTGATGATGCGCTTTGCATCGTCCTCGTCGTAGATGGTGAAGCTGCTCTTGTAGCCGAGATGCTCTATCTCACGGCGGAGTATCTTTACGCAGGCAGAGTGGAAGGTAGAGGCGTTGATCTTCTCGGCCTCTTCGCCAATCATGGAGATGAGTCGGGATTTCAGCTCGCTTGCCGCCTTGTTTGTAAAGGTGATGGCGAGGATATTCCAGGGATTCACGGGAGCTACAGCCACGATATCCGCAAGGCGCTGAGCGTTCTCGGGAGTCTTTTCCATAGCAGGGAACTGATACAGGAACTCTTCCTCCTCGGGAGAGATCCCACGCACCTCTTCGTCATTATAGGCGTTGCCAAAGCGCATCATGTTAGCGATGCGGTTACACAGTACGGTGGTCTTGCCGCTGCCTGCGCCTGCAATGATAAGAACTGCTCCGTTTACCTTGAACACTGCCTTTCTCTGCATCTCATTCGTGCGGGAGAAAAAGGCGGTGAGTGCATTTCGCTTAAGTGAGGTATAATCCAAAATAATTACCGTCCTTTATATTAATGAGGAATGAGGAATTAGTAATGAGGAATTAAGGTGTCCGCTCTGCGGACAGATTTCAATATACAGTATCTGACCTGTATGTTACGGCGAAGCCGTTTTGAAATCCATCCGACGCAGTCGGATACCGAAATTCCTCATTCCTCATTCCTAATTTCTAATTCTTTGTTATTCTGTCACAATAGTGGTATTCTCTCTTGTAGCGGTAGAGTAGTCTCCGTTAAGGGCGATGAAGGGGTTTACCTCGGTGCCGATAGCCTGAGGAAGAACGCCGTTCCAGTTGCTTATCTTCAGATACTCGATGTAATCGGGGGACTGGGCGATCTGCTCCTGTACCACCTGAATAGCATAAGCCTCAGCGTCAGCCTTGATCTTCTGGGACTGCGCGTCAGCTTCTGCTGCGATGACCTTCTGCTTAGCTTCTTCTTCCTTCTCGGCGGTCTTGTTCTGCATCTTCAGAGCATCCTGAGCTGCGATCACCTTAGCCTGAATGGACTGCTCGAAGGCGTCGTCAAAGGTCAGGTTCTCAATAGCAAATGCAGTAACGATGATGCCGTTGGGGGCAAGCGCCTCCTTGATCTCGATATAAATTGCATTCTGAACATCGGAACGGTTCTGTACAAGCTTTTCAGCCTGCACCTTACCGATCTCGTCCTTTGTGATCTTAGCCACATTCGGAACCAGCAGCTTTGCTTCAACGTTGGAGATGCCGATGGTACGGATAAGCTCGGAGAGCTTTGTGCCGTCGTAGTAGTAGTTTACCTTCAGCTGCAGCTCGTTTACGGTCTGGGTATCGCTGGTGTAGGCGTCGGTCATAACGGAGTAGATCTGCTCACGGGTATCAACCTGCTGGATCTCCTCAATAAAGGGGATGTGGAAGTTCAGACCTGCTGTGAGATCACTTGCCACGATCTTACCGAACTGGTACTTAACGCCGATAAAGCCTTCGTTTACAACAGTGAAGCTGTTGAACAGGATGATGATAACAAATACAGCGATGATCGCAATGGCCACAAGGGTAGCTATGCCCTTGCCGCTGTTGTTGTCGTCCTTCTTTTCTGTGGTGAATTTCATGGTTGCCATAGTATTTTCCTTTCTGTCTGTGTGTACCGCCACATGGTACACGGGGCTGCTCGTTATGAGCGGTTAGTTGAGAGACTCCGCAATTTCGGAGTATTTATCCTCAAGCTCCACCTGCGGCACTACTGCTCTGCGGCTGATGCCTGCATTCGCGTAAGCCTGTGTGAGCATGAGCTTGATACGGTTGACCTGATTTACCTCGGATGCGCCGGGGTCGAAGTCCACCGCAACAATGTTGGATTCAGGGTACTGTCTGCGCAGCTCGCCGATAACGCCCTTGCCTGTGACGTGGTTCGGGAGACACGCAAACGGCTGCATGCATACGATATTGGGAACGCCCTCGTGGATAAGCTCGATCATCTCTGCGCAAAGGAACCAGCCTTCGCCTGCGATGTTACCGGGGGATACGATGGAGCGTACGCTCTCACGCATCTCGAAGATATCGCCCGGGCAGCCGAACTTTGTTCCCTTCACGGCCTTGCGGTAGCTGCCTTCGATGAATTTCAGCACGCTTACCGCAGCGTTGTTGCCGAACTCGCCCTTCTTTGAGATATACAGCAGCTCGGATTTTGTCTTGCCGTGGGAGCATACATAGTAGAAGAAGCCCATCAGATCGGGTACCACTACCTCGCAGCCCTCGTTTTCAAGCAGCTCGATGAGGTTGTTGTTTGCTATCGGGTGGAACTTTACAAGGATCTCTCCTACAAGACCTACTCTCGGCTTCTTGATGTCGAGAACGGGGAATTCGGAGAACTCCTTCACGATGTTGCGTACGTTCTTGTTGAAGCGGTGCAGCGAAAGGGATTTAAGCTCGCCGTGCAGGAAATCTCTCCACTTCTCATAGAGAGCATTTGCACTGCCCTTTTCCACCTCGTAAGGACGGACCTTGTACAGGCAGCGGGAAAGGACGTCGCCGTAAACTATACCCATAGCCGCACGCAGTATCATACCGGGAGCAAGCTTGAAGCCGCTCTGCTTTTCGAGACCTGCGAAGTTCAGCGAGATCAGCGGAATATTGTGGAAGCCTGCGTCCTTGAGCGCCTTTTTCAGCATTCCCACATAGTTTGTGGCACGGCAGGCACCGCCTGTCTGGGTTATCATTACGGAAGTGTTGTTGAGATCGTACTTGCCGCTCTTCAGTGCGTGTATCAGCTGTCCTATAATAAGGATAGAGGGATAGCACGCATCGTTGTTTACATATTTCAGACCCTCGTCAACGACAGTCTTTGAGCAGTCGGTAAGGATAACAGCATTGTATCCGCTGTGGCGGAATGCGTATTCCAGCATATCGAACTGCATGGGAGCCATCTGCGGACAGAGGATGGTGTGGTTCTTTCTCATCTCAGGGGTGAACTCAGGCTGTCTTACGAAGCCTACATGACCCTGCACAGGCACGAAGCCGTGGCGTTTTCTCTCCTCCACAACGGAGATGAGGGAGCGCAGACGTATTCTTGCAGCACCGAGGTTGTTTACCTCGTCTATCTTAAGGCAGGTGTACATCTTGCCGTAGCTGCGGAGAGTCTCCTGCACCTGATCGGTGGTTACGGCGTCCAGACCGCAGCCGAAGCTGTTCAGCTGAACGAGCTCCAGACAATCATGCTTGCCTACGACATGGGCAGCACCGTATAGTCTGCTGTGGTACATCCACTGGTCTACGACACGGATAGGACGAACGATCTCCTCAAGATGGTAGATGCTGTCCTCGGTGAGCACTGCGTAGCCGTAGCCTGCGATCATCTCGGGCAGGCCGTGGTTTATCTCGGGATCCACATGATAAGGTCGTCCTGCAAGAACGATACCTTGCTTGTCGTTTTCTTCAAGGAACTTCAGCGTTTCCTCGCCCTTTGCACGGATATCCGCCTTGAACGCGGCATCCTCTGCGTAAGCCTTTGAAAGCGCCTCGGTAAGCTCTGCCTTTGTGATGTTCATGTCGGGCAGATCCTTGCTGAACTCCTCGAACAGACGTTCTGCCATACGCTTCTCATGGAAGATGGGCAGGAACGGATTCAGGAACTTCACATCCTTGCGAAGCTCAGGAACGGAGTTCTTTATTACCTCGCTGTATGTGGCAACAACGGGACAGTTATAGTGGTTGTCTGAGCCGCTCTCTTCCTTCATCTCATACGGCATGGAGGGGTAGAAGATCAGCTTCACGCCGTCGTCTATCAGTGCCTGAATGTGTCCGTGGGCAAGCTTTGCGGGATAGCACACAGATTCGGAGGGCATGGTCTCGATACCACGGTCGTATATCTCACGGGAGGATTTCGGTGACAGCTTCACGCTGAAGCCGAGTTCGGTAAACAGCTTGTGCCAGAACGGATAATTCTCGTACATACCGAGAACTCTCGGGAATCCGATAACGCCGCGCTTTGCAGTACCCTCGGGGAGACTTTCACGGTCAAACAGCAGATGATATTTATAATCGAATAGGTTGGGGAGCTTTTCACCCTCGGCAACATTGCCTGCACCTCTCTCGCAGCGGTTATTGCTTATGTAGCGCTTGCCGTCGGAGAACTTTGTGATAGTCAGCAGACAGTTGTTGGAGCAGCGTCCGCAGCGGGCGGTGGTCTTTTCTGCCTTGAAGGTATCCAGCTTTTCAGCTGATGCGAGTGTGGTACCCTTGCCGTCGTCACGCTCGATGGAGATGAGCGCACTTCCGTAAGCACCCATGAGACCTGCCTTATCGGGACGGATGACATCCTTCTCGACGATGGATTCGAACGCACGAAGAACTGAATCATTCATGAACGTACCGCCCTGAACGATTATCTTCTCGCCCATGGATTCGGTATCACGCAGCTTTATTACCTTGAACAGAGCATTTTTTACAACGGAATAGGAAAGACCTGCGGAGATATCCGCAACAGTTGCGCCCTCCTTCTGAGCCTGCTTTACACGGGAGTTCATGAACACCGTGCAGCGGGAGCCGAGGTCTACGGGATTTTCCGCTGTAAGACCCAGCTTTGCGAACTCTGCGGAGGTCATGCCGAGAGCATTTGCGAAGTTTTCGATAAAGCTTCCGCAGCCTGAAGAGCAAGCCTCATTCAGCAGAATGCTTTCGATCTCGCCGTTCTTTACAGTCATGCACTTCATGTCCTGACCGCCGATATCGAGGATGAACTCAGCGCCGGGGAGTATCTTATCCGCTGCCTTGTAGTGAGCCATGGTTTCTATCTCGCCGTAGTCAGCGCCGAGCGCCGCCTTGATGAGATGCTCGCCGTAGCCTGTGGTGCAGGCCTTTGCAATGTATGCGCCCTCGGGCAGCAGGGAGTATATCTCTTTCAGTATGCCGATAACGGACTTCAGCGGATCGCCGCCGTTGCCTGCGTAGTAGGAGTAGAGTATCTCGGCATTTTTGTTCAGCAGAACTGCTTTTGTGGTGGTGGAGCCTGCATCCACGCCGAGGTAGCATGCGCCTGTATGTGCTGCGATATCCGCAGTGGGGATGACGGACTTTGCGTGTCTGTCCTTGAATGCCTGAAGCTCTGCTTCATCCTTGAACAGCGGAGCAAGTCTCTCGACCTCACGCAGCTGATTGGATTCAAGCACAGCGGACTTTGCCACGAGAGCGTCCATATCCGCTTCGCTGCTCTCATCAGAGAGCGCACAGCCCATTGCAACGAAAAGGTTTGCATTGGGAGGGAAGATGATATTCTCAGGCTTCAGCTCCAGTGTTTCGATAAAGCGCTGGCGAAGCTCGGAGAGATAGTGGAGCGGACCGCCGAGGAACGCAACGTTTCCTCTGATAGGCTTACCGCAGGCAAGTCCGCTTATGGTCTGGTTAACAACGGACTGGAATACGGAAGCCGCCACATCGGAGCGCTTTGCACCGTCGTTCAGCAGAGGCTGGATGTCGCTCTTTGCGAAAACGCCGCAGCGGGATGCTATCGGATAAATGGTGGTGTGCTTCTTTGCAAGCTCGTTAAGACCGCCGATATCTGTGTTGATGAGAGCAGCCATCTGGTCGATGAATGCGCCCGTACCGCCTGCACAGGTGCCGTTCATACGCTGCTCGAGACCGCCTGTGAGGTAGGTGATCTTAGCATCCTCGCCGCCCAGCTCGATTGCAACATCTGTCTGCGGGATGAGCTTGCGGATGGCGTTTGTGCCTGCTGCTACCTCCTGCACGAACGGAATGCCCAGCCATTTGGAGACCGAGATACCGCCCGAGCCTGTAACAGCGATCATCACACGCTCGCCCTTGAGCTGCTCGCCTGCTTCTGCAATTATATCAGATACAGTCTTGCGTATATCGGAGAAGTGACGCTGATATTTGTTGAACAGCAGCTCATCATTCTCGCCGATGACAGCCACCTTGACGGTGGTGGAGCCTATATCAAGTCCTACTCTTTTCAAATCATCATATCCTTTCTTTGATGGGAAATGCTTATATATAAATATGTAATTGCGAACAATCATACCCATTATAGCACACTTGTAGAAAAAATACAAGTATCATCGGCAAAGATGTGGATAAATCAGAATTTGAAACGCAGGGCGTTTCAAATTCAGTTAGGAGTGAGGAGTTAGGAGTTAGGAGTGTATGTGCGGCTTCGCCGCTGATTTCAATGTGCTGATTGATTGTAAAGTGCGTTCAGACAGCGGTTTAGAGCAACGTTACGGCGTAGCCGTTTTTAAATCCGTGAGCGGAGCGAACACAATAATTCCTCACTCCT
>JAZSGG010000063.1:0-41475 GCA_045532595.1 Oscillospiraceae bacterium
AAAGGGGTCTGGGGGAAAACAAGAGTTTTCCCCCAGTTTGTTTTGTGGCTCCATGCCACAAAACGAAAATATAAATCAGTAGATATTTAACAACAATCCCAGTTATACAGCACCTTAGTGAAATCCAGTGCCGCAAGATCCTCTGCGCTAATGAAGAAATTACCTACACCGCAGTCGCCCCACATGATCTCATCCGCACCGCTGCCCTCGCTGTCAAGCTGGAACAGCAGTATCTCGCACTTGCCTGCTTCCTCACCATACTCACGGGGATCGCTCTGTGTGAAATAAGGATAGCCGCCGATGGCTGTGCCGCCAATGCTCCTCATCTCATACAGCAGATCACAAAGATCCTTATCGTGCTGATAGATGCAGTTCTTATCCGTAGTGCCGAATACTGTCTCATAATGTGTGCGATAAACACTGTTATAAGCCACTACAGCTGCGTCATCAAAGCGGTAATCTGTGGCGATCATCGGCTGTATAGAAGGCTCTGACGCTTCCAGCAGGAACTCTCCCGTAAATGGAAAGGCGCAGTCATCCCCGTCAAAAGACGGCATATCCTTTGCGGAACAAAGCTGCCTTTCATCCTCGACTATCTCACCGTGGTAGATAACACGGAAACCGTTCTGATTGAAGCCGTTATCGAAATCCATACCGATAAGATCATCACCGTCGCAACCAGCGTAAAACTGGAGTATTCCGCCCTGAGGGAATCCCTCAATATGCGGCAGCTTGTCGAAATTCAGCTGTGCAAGGAATCTGAGCGGCTTGCCGAAATGCTCGCCGGTGTTCACAACAGGATATTCGTAGCCTTTCGGAAGATACGGGATTCCACCCAGCTTAGTATCAAAAACAGTGGTGCTTTTGCGCACAGGCTTCAGGCTGATGCGTGCCTTTGCGGGAACGGCTTTGTCAAGCTCCGCAAGCACTCGTGCTACCTTTGCCTTTTCCTCATCCGAAGTATCAGACGCCTCGCCGGGCTTGTAGCCCTCGGGCAGGCCGTAAAGCTCGTTGCTGTTATCCTCGAAGATCTCAGCTATCTTGCTTACTTCGTCATTGCTGTTATTCTTCTTGCCGAAAAGCTTAGAAAATAATCCCATGATCGTCCCTCCTGACAAAAAAACCTTGAATGGCGCACAAAATACTCTCCGCAGAGTGCGAAGCATTTGTGTTTCCCCATTCAAGGTCTCCGAGCGGTCATGCCGCAGTTATTTATCTATATCTGTGATTTACTTTGTGCCGAAGAGTCTGTCGCCGCCGTCACCGATGCCGGGAACGATATACAGATCCTCATTAAGGCCCTCATCAATAGCGCCTGTGATGATCTCCACATCGGGATGTGCTGTCTGCAGAGCCTTGATGCCCTCAGGACAAGTCAACACGCACATGAACTTAACGTTCTTTGCGCCTGCGTTCTTCACGATCTCAACTGTCTTGATGGCGGAAACGCCTGTAGCCAGCATCAGATCGAGGATGATAACCTCACGGTTAGCGATATCGAAGGGCAGCTTGCAGTAATACTCAGCTGCGGAATTGCTGTTAGCCTTGTCACGGTAGATTCCCACATGGCCTACCTTTGCAGCGGGAACCAGTGCCAGTGCGCCATCAACCATACCGAGACCTGCTCTCATGATCGGCACGAAAGCAACCTTTCTGCCGCTGATGATCTTAGCGTTAGCCAGTGCAAGGGGAGTCTCGATCTTTACTTCCTTCAGGGGAAGGTCACGGGTAGCCTCGTAGCAGATGAACATGGATATCTCGGATACCAGCTCTCTGAACTCCTTGGAGCCTGTGTTCTTATCACGCAGCAGGGATATCTTGTGCTGCACAAGGGGATGGTCGCAAACATGAACGTTATTCATAATCAATTTTCCTCCAGTTTCATTATCTTTTCAACACGTCTTGCGTGTCTGCCGCCCTCGAAATCAGTTTCGAGGAATATATCAACGATCTCGCAGGCAAGACCTGTACCTATTACACGGCCGCCCAGACAGAGAACGTTTGCGTCGTTGTGAAGTCTTGTGTAAAGTGCGGAATACCAGTCGCCGCAAAGTGCTGCACGGATGCCCTTTATCTTGTTGGCGGACATTGAGATGCCAACGCCTGTGCCGCAGATGAGTATCGCCTTATCGCACTCGCCCGAGGTGACCTTCTTGCAGGTAGCCTCAGCAATATCGGGATAATCCACGCTCTCACCGTTACAGCCGCAGTCAATGAACTCCACGCCCTTTTCCTCAAGGTGCTTTATCAGGGAGCATTTCAGCTCATATCCTGCGTGATCGGAACCAATTGCTATCATTCTAATTCCTCTTTTCGGATCATGTTTTTTATGAAAAGCGCCTTTCAGCGCTGTATCAACGATGTTAAGCTCTTCTTTCGGCGCCGCAGTTCGTACAGAACTTTGCAGTGCTTTCAAGAACGAAACCGCACTCCTCACAAAGATACGGAATGCCCTCAGGCTCAGGATGCTCCTCGCCGTTTATCTTGTCAGCCAGCATATCCGCTGCCGCAACTACGGTGGGGATGTTCATTCCGTTGATGGTTATATCGGGGATATTCTGTTCCTCACGGCGCTCCTGATATTCCATCATCCTTGCACCGCCGCGCATGAACTTGTTGATGCCCTTGAACAGCAGCTTGTTGAACGCCTTCGGGAAGATTATCCACAAAAGCAAAAACAGCGGCATACCACCGAAAAACACCAGTATCAGTAACTTCGGGAAAAGCTGACCTGTCGCATTGCCGTCCTCATCCACCCAGACGCCGCCCGAGAAAAATACCAGCCAGACAGCGAAAATGATGAATGCCAACAGGAACAACACTGCAAAGATCTTACCAACAATATTTTTCATATCACTCCAACATAATAACCACAGTTACAGTATTATCTATAATCCATTAACATTATACTATATTTTTAGGAATAGGTCAATAGCTTTTTTGATTTTATTGTGGTTTCTGAAGGTAAAAGCCGTATATATTGTATAACCTTCAAAAACATCACAAAAAAGGACTGAGCGCATACTCAGTCCTCCTGTGTTTGTTCAACTATTTCAAATGCTTCGGGAGGATACAAATAATCCTCTCCACTGTCGTCAACTATTCTGTACCAACTCTTTTCCACGGAAACGACATCATATATCTTGCCGTGTGTCAGCACAAGAAAATCGGTCTCTCCTAGATATTTTACTTTCATATCTTCTGCTTATACAGTAAGCTCTGATCAGTTATTCTTCTCCCTTTCAAGGCGCTCTCTTTCCGCCTGCGGAAGTCTCAGGTAGCTCGGCATCAGCGCCGCAGCGTCGATAGTCTCCTTGCCCTCTGCTGCGAGACATACGCCCAGCCCACGCTGATATCTCAGCGGCAGCGGTGCGAGCCTGAAGCTCTCCTCAGTTGCCTTGTGGAGTATCTCTGCGCCATCGCCTGCAAGGATGATGTTTCCGTCAAGCTTCTTCAGCTCCTCATAGAGGTCAGCGGACTTTACCGCTCTGTCCTCACACAGCCTTGTGATAACGCCGTTTTCGCTTCTGAACAGTGCATTGTATACCTGACCGCAGCGTGCGTCCATGGCGCAGCATATGATACCGTCCACACCAATGAAGTTGTATGCGATAGCCTCCAGTGTGGAAATGCTGACGCACCTCTTCCCTGCGCCCATCGCCATGCCCTTGACGCTTGCGATACCGATACGCAGTCCCGTAAAGGAGCCCGGGCCTGCCGTTACCGCAATGGTATCCACATCGGCCAGCTTTACCTCTGCGCTTTTCAGCATATCCTCCACCATGGGGAGAAGCGTCTGGGAATGGGTGTGCTTTGTGTTCAGAAACTGCTCTGCGATCACCTTGCCGCCGTCGTAAAGAGCGCAGCCTGCGGTTATTGCAGATGAATCTATGCCTAAGATCATTGTTTGCCTCCGTTACAGCCGTGAAGCTGTTTCAATAGCTATCGTCAGAATACGCTCACGCATATCCCCGGGCATTCTGCCGAGAATGCGACTGTCCCACTGCTCGCCGTCAAGACAGTCCGCAGCATACAGGAACTGATACGCCTCCTGCCCTCTGAACTGTGCCGCCGCCATTATGGAGGCACACTCCATTTCGACCACTGAGCAGCCCTCGCTCTTACGCTTCGCCATATTGTCCTGCGTTTCACGATAGATGGCGTCGGTGGTCCATGTCTTTGTCTTTATGTAAGGAACGGAAAGCACGTCGAACACCTCGGCAAGCCTGTCCGCTGTACGCACCTCGATGAAATCAGACGGTGGAGCGTAGTGATAACTCGTTCCCTCGTCTCGGTACGCTGCTGTTGGTACCAGCAGATGCCCTGCGGTGATATCCTTGTCAAGCGAGCCGCAGGAGCCGAAATACAGCACCTTTTTCGCACCCATGGCGGTTATCTCCTCAAAAAGACCCGCTGCTGCCGCTCCACCGATGCAGGTGCGGAAAAAGCCTATTGTCTTTCCGTTATGCAGGAAGCTGTATATCGGTATGCCGTCACCTGCGTACAGGTAGCCGACAACCGTTGCAGTCCTGGTTTCCGCCAGCAGTGATACAAAATCCTCGCTGAACACCGAAATAACCGTTTCGGGGATCGTGGGATTCTGCTGTATCATATCATGCGCCGAGAGTATCTCGGGACTTTTGCCGTCAAAGGTGTCGATGATGCTCATATATTCTCCTGTCAGTCGAAGTACTTGCCGCTTACCGTAATTCTTCTGCCCGTGTCGGACAGCTTTTCGATGCATACAGTTATTACCTCGCCCAGCTCCTCTTTAAGCTCTGCAATGTTCTCGCTCCACTCAGCGGCGATTATACCGTCACGGTCGAGATAATCGAAAAAGCCGATGGCGTAGAGGTCATCGTAGCTGTCAATGCGGTAAAGGTCGAAATGGAACAGCGGAATATCTCCGCTGTACTCATTCACGAGTGCAAAGGTGGGGCTGGTGACCTCGTCGTCCACGTTCAGGAACTTCGCGATTCCCTTTGTGAAATGGGTCTTGCCTGCACCCATATCGCCCTCATAAAGTATGATATCCCCTGCGGCGAGCTTCGCTGCGACCTCAGCAGCCGCAGCAAGCGTCTCCTCAACGGAATTGGTTATGAACTCTCTCATATCAGAACAGGCCGCTGATAGTGCCGTCCTCAGCCACGTCGATGTTGTTTGCGGCAGGAACCTTGGGCAGACCGGGCATGGTCATGATATCGCCTGTGTATACAACAACGAAGCCTGCACCGTTAGATACTCTTGCATCGCTTACGGTGATCTTGAAATTCGTGGGGTGACCCAGCTTTGCGGGATCATCGGAAAGAGAATACTGAGTCTTTGCGCAGCATACGGGAACTCTGTCAAGACCGAGATTCTCGATCTCCTTGATAGCCTTTTCTGCAGCTGCAGTGTAGGTCACGCCGTCTGCACGGTAGATCTCTCTTGCGATGATATCCAGCTTCTCCTTGATGGTGAGCTTTTCGTCGTACAGGGGCTTGAAGTTGCTCTGCTCTGTCTCGATGGTCTCAACAACGGCGTTTGCAAGCTCGATAGCGCCCTCGCCGCCCTTCAGGAATACATCGGAGAATGCGACCTTAACACCCTTATCCTCGCAATACTTGCGAACAGCTGCGATCTCAGCCTCGCTGTCGGTATAGAAATGGTTGATAGCAACTACTACGGGAACACCGTACTTCTTCATGTTCTCGATGTGAACGCCGAGGTTTACGATACCCTTGTTCAGGGCCTCAACGTTCTCGGTGGTGAGGTCAGGCTTTGCAACGCCGCCGTTGTACTTCAGCGCACGGATAGTAGCCACGAGAACTACGCAGTCGGGCTTCAGGCCTGCAAAACGGCACTTGATATCGAAGAACTTCTCTGCGCCGAGATCGGAGCCGAAGCCAGCCTCGGTGATGGTGTAATCAGCAAGCTTCATAGCAAGCTTTGTTGCTCTTACGGAGTTGCAGCCGTGGGCGATGTTAGCAAAAGGACCGCCATGGATGATGGCAGGGTTGTTCTCCAGTGTCTGCACGAGGTTGGGGTTGATGGCTTCCTTGAGGAGAGCTGTCATTGCGCCTACTGCCTTAAGGTCACGGGCGTAAACAGGCTCGCCGTTGTACTTGTATGCAACGAGGATGTTGCCGAGGCGCTGCTTCAGGTCGTTCAGGTCGCTTGCAAGGCAGAGGATAGCCATGATCTCGGATGCAACGGTGATCTGGAAGTGATCCTCTCTGGGGATGCCGTTCACCTTGCCGCCCATGCCGATAACGCAGTTTCTGAGCGCTCTGTCGTTCATATCAAGGCAGCGCTTGAACAGGATGCGTCTTACGTCGATACCCAGCTCATTACCCTGCTGGATGTGGTTATCCATCATAGCTGCAAGCAGGTTATTTGCCGCTGTGATGGCGTGCATATCACCTGTGAAATGCAGGTTGATATCCTCCATGGGAACCACCTGCGCATAGCCGCCGCCTGCAGCACCGCCCTTAACACCGAAAACGGGGCCGAGAGAAGGCTCACGCAGTGCAAGACAAGCCTTCTTGCCGATTTTGTTCATACCCTCTGCGAGACCCACGGAAGTTGTGGTCTTGCCCTCGCCTGCGGGGGTGGGGTTGATCGCTGTTACAAGGATGAGCTTGCCGTCAGCGTTATCCTTTACTCTGTCGATAAGCTGCTGGGAGAGCTTAGCCTTGTAGTGACCGTAAGGCTCCAGCTCATCCTCTGTGACGTTCAGCTTTGCAGCCACGTCCTTGATCTTCATCATTTTTGCCTGCTGTGCAATTTCGATATCTGTAAGCATGATATTATCCTCCGAAATTATCATTATATTCGTTAGAGCGCCATGCGCCTAAGTGCAATTATTCAGCCTGTTCTGCAATTCATCAAGCCACTGCGGAACACTTTTGCTCTTTACGATAAGCTTTCCGTTCTTATACTCTGCTTTCTCAACAAATCCGTTCTCGTTGTCATAAAACTTGACTTCATTACAATAAGGAAGTACGGCAATAAGGTCATCAAAGCGCTTATTATATCTGCGCACAACATCCTCATCAGCGATATTGTGACCGCCCTTTTCCACACGGTTCTTAATACGCTTTATACTTTCCTCAGCCGTATTGACACCAATATAATAAAGACGAATAAAATAGTCAAGCTCTCTGGCTTTTTTGATCGTCTTAAGAGGGCGTGCGCCTGACAGCGTGGTCTCCTGCGTAAAATTGATACCCATCTCAAGACTTTCATTGATGCGTTCTATTGCAGCCTTGCCACCTTTAAGTATATCGCCATTCATCTCTGCTGTTATCTTATCGGTATCTACTATAACCCCGAGATCACTGCTTTCGCCTATAAGAACACCTGTAAGGCTGCTCTTACCGACACCGTTTACGCCTGCAATTATCGTATAGATCTTCATAGCCGCCTTAACCTCCTATTTTGCATTAAAAAAGACTAAGCTGCGAAATATCCTTGCCCGAAACAGCACCTGCCGAGGGGATAGTCTTTATGCGGAAATCCTCCGGCTTTTTGAGATCGCTGTTTTCGAGAAGATATGCCCCTGTAAGCTCTGCCTTTGTAAGGCGCATTACCTGAACGCCCTGGGTGTTCTTTGTGGTCTTTGCAAGCACCAGTGCAGAGTTGAATACCAGCACCTTGCCCGCAGAGGACTTCAGCACGAAATCCGCCTCACCGTCGATGATGAACATTCCCACCACCTCGGAAAGCTCGGAATAAGCGTTCTGCAGCTTCTTGCGCTTTGTCTTTGTTTCATAAGAGCTGAGCGGTATCTTCGCACACTTACCGTTTCTGAAGAAGATGACCAGCTGCTCCTTGTATTCCTCGGTGACAGCCATGAAGGTGATGCTCTCGCCCTCTTCCAGACCCAGCTTTGCGGGAACGTAATCACCCATAACGCTTGCCTTGGTCTCGTCAAAGTCAGCGCAGCGGCTCTTGTAGCACTGGAACTTGTCCGTGAAGAACAGCAGCTCGCTGTTGCTTGATACCTCACGCTGATAGATGATCTCGTCGCCCTCCTTCAGCTTCTGCTGATTGCTCATGCGCAGAGACTGGGGAGTGATCTTCTTGAAATAGCCTTCCTTTGTGAAGAAGATGTTAACGGGATATGCCTTCGGCTTCTCTTCCTCGATGTCTGCGGCTTCCTCTGCAACATCATAAAGGAACATGGTGCGTCTTGGCTGACCGTATTTCTTGATGATATCACGCAGCTCCTCAATGATGATGCGGCTGATCTTGCGCATATCGTTCAGGATGCCTTCCATCTCCTCGATCTCCTTTGCGAGATCGTCGGTCTCCTGCGTGCGCTTGAGGATGTACTCACGGTTGATGTGTCGCAGCTTGATCTCCGCAACATACTCAGCCTGAACCTCGTCGATGCCGAAGCCTATCATCAGGTTGGGAACTACCTCGGATTCCTCCTCGGTCTCACGGATTATCCTGATTGCATAGTCGATATCAAGAAGTATCTTTTTCAGACCCAGCAGCAGGTGCAGCTTTTCCTTCTTCTTCTGAAGATCGAAATAAACACGTCTGCGAACGCACTGTCTGCGGAATTCTATCCACTCCGAAAGGATATCGGTAACGCCCATCACTCGGGGAGTTCCCTCGATAAGCACGTTGAAGTTGCAGTTGAAGTTATCCTGCAGCGGCGTCAGCTTGAACAGCTTCTGCATCACCGTATCGGGATCGTAGCCCTTCTTCAGATCGAATGCAAGGCGCAGACCCGAAAGGTCGGTCTCGTCACGCACATCGGAGATCTCACGCAGCTTGCCGTCCTTTACAAGCTCCACCACCTTGTCGATGATGGCTTCCACCGTGGTGGATGGCGGTATCTGAGTTACCTCGATACAACGGGATTCCTTGTCGTAGTTATATACGGCACGCACCTTTATCGCACCGAGACCCGTGTTATAAACCTTGCGCATCTCAGCTTCATCATAGACGATATAGCCGCCGCCCGGGAAATCAGGTCCCTTCAGGGTGGAAAGCGGATCGTGATCGGGATCCTTCATCATGGCGATTGTGGTCTCGCAGACCTCGGTCAGGTTAAAGGAGCAGATGTTGCTCGCCATGGATACCGCCAGACCAAAGTTTGAATTTACCAGCACCGACGGAAAACGCACAGGGAACAGCGAAGGCTCCATCATGGTGTTGTCGTAATTCGGCACCATGTCTACGGCATCCTTGTCTATCTCGGCGAAAAGCTCAGCGGAGATACTCTCCAGCTTTGCCTCGGTGTATCGTGCTGCGGCATACGCCATATCACGGGAATATGCCTTGCCGAAGTTGCCCTTGCTGTCCACATAGGGGTGCAGCAGAGCTTCGTTGCCACGGGCAAGTCTTACCATCGTTTCATAGATGGCGGCGTCGCCGTGGGGGTTCAGTCTCATGGTCTGACCGACGATGTTTGCGGACTTCGTCCTTGCGCCTGTCAGCAGACCCATCTTATACTTTGTGTACAGCAGCTTTCTGTGAGAGGGCTTGAAGCCGTCGATCTCAGGCAGCGCACGGGATACGATGACACTCATCGCATATGGCATATAGTTCTCTTCAAGAGTGCTTACTATATCCTTGTCAACAACGGTACCGCTGCCCTCGATATACGCATCATTGTGCTGCTTCTTGGGCGGCTGCTTTTTTGGTGAACTTTTTTTCACGTTTTATCCTCTTTCATGTATTAATTAGGAATGAGGAGTGAGGAATGAGAAATTGCGGTGTGGCTTCGCCACAGATCAAAAAGCGGCTACGCCGCAGCATTGATCGTATAGGAAACGTTACGGCGCAGCCGTTTTGAGATATGTCGGCGCTAGCCGACACATAAATTCCTAATTCCTCATTCCTAATTCCTCATTATCAGGAAATATCAGCGGCATCCATATACTTGTTGCCGTTCTCCCTGATGAATTCCTTACGGCCCTCAAGGTCGTTTCCGAGAAGCACATCGAACATCCATCTGGTCTTTTCCACATCTGTGGGGCTGACCTTGATAAGACGCCTTGTATCGGGATTCATGGTGGTAAGGGACATCATATCGGGATCGTTCTCACCGAGACCTTTTGAACGCTGGATGGTGAACTTCTTCTCGCCTATCATGTCCAGTATCTTTGTCTTTTCAGGCTCGGTGTAGGCAAAGTAGGTCTTGTCCTTGGTGTTGATCTCATACAGGGGCGATTCTGCAATGAACACATATCCCTTTTCGATTAGCGTGGGACAAAGCTCCTGTATCATGGTGAGTATCAGCGTTCTTATCTGGAAGCCGTCCACGTCGGCATCGGTACAGATAACGATCTTGCTCCAGCGGAGATTATCGAGATTAAATGTAGAAAGGTTCTTGTTCGCCTTGGATTTGATCTCCACGCCGCAGCCGAGAACTTTGATGAGATTTGTGATGATCTCGCTCTTGAATATCTTTTCGTGGCTTGCCTTCAGGCAGTTGAGTATCTTACCTCTTACAGGGATAACAGCCTGGAATTCTGCATCTCTTGCGAGCTTTACGGAACCGAGCGCCGAATCGCCCTCCACGATGTAGACCTCACGGCGGCTCTTGTCCTTTGAGCGGCAGTCCACGAACTTATCAATACGGTTTGTGAGATCAATAGTGCCTGTCAGCTTCTGCAGAGTGGACTGACGTATCTTGTCCGCATTCTCACGGGAGCGCTTGTTTATCAGCACCTGTGTGGCGATCTTCACAGCCTCGTCGGGGTTTTCGAGGAAGTACACCTCAAGCTGATGCTTCAGCCAGTCGGTCATGGCTTCGTTGATAAAGCTGTTGGTGACCGCCTTTTTGGTCTGATTCTCATAGCTTGCCTGTGTGGAGAAGTTGGAGGATACGAATACGAGGCAGTCCTCCACGTCC
Organism: Oscillospiraceae bacterium; assembly: GCA_045532595.1. Classification (GTDB taxonomy): domain Bacteria; phylum Bacillota; class Clostridia; order Oscillospirales; family Ruminococcaceae; genus CAG-115. The sequence continues at coordinate 10,856 of JAZSGG010000063.1, forward strand.
TCCCACTTGATGGACTTCTCACCCTTGTTGTACTTGTTGTTGGTCTTTAAATAACCGTCTATCTGAGAAAGGAAAGCCTTGTTCAGAGCCTTCTGCGGGCTTCCGCCGTGCTCAAGCCAGGAAGAGTTGTGGTAATGCTCGATGAAGCTTACCTCCTTGCTGAATACGAAAGCAACGTTCATCTTCAGCTTGTACTCGTCCTTATCCTCTCTGTCCTTACCCTGACGCTGGGCATTCCAGCTCTGGGGAGTGGTCATAGCCTTTTCGCCGACGATCTCATTCAGGTAATCGGCAATGCCGTTCTCATAGCAGAAGCGTTCCTCGGAGATATTGCCCTCCTCGTCCTCGGAGCGGAGCAGGAACTCGATGCCGCCGTTTACGACAGCCTGCCTGCGGAGCATATCCTGCAGGAACTCAGTGCCGATATTGATATCGGTGAACACCTCGAGATCGGGCTTCCAGTGGATCTTTGTGCCTGTGGAGCCGTCGCCCTTGCTCTTTTTGAAGCCACGCTCGTCCTCAGTGATATTGAAGCCCTTTTCGAAGCGCAGGGAGTATTTCCATGTGCCGTTGCAGCTGGTTACCTCCATGAACTCCGCAGCGAACTGCGTAGCACACAGACCCAGACCGTTCAGACCCAGCGCATAGGAATAGTTACCTGCGTCGTTATTGTTGTTGTACTTACCGCCTGCGTAAAGGGTGCAGAAGGCAAGCTCCCAATTGTATTTCTCCTCGAACTTGTTGTAGTCGATGGGGATACCACGGCCGTGGTCCTCTACGGTTACGGACTTGTCGGCGTGCAGGGTGATGGTGATGAGCTTACCATATCCCTCACGAGCCTCGTCGATGGAGTTTGAGATGATCTCGAAAACCGAGTGACGGCAGCCCTCAACGCTGTCCGAGCCGAAGATAACACCCGGGCGCAGTCGTACCTGATCAGGTCCCTTCAGCGAGACGAGATCGTTGTAATTTGATTCCTTAGCCATTTATTCACCTACATTTTAAAGTTTTTTCCAATATCAATGAACACAAATGCCCATATTAAACTATTTTAAAGTATACCACATATTGACGAAAAATGCAGGAGCCGCCACAACTTTTTTGGTTGCGGCGGCGGAAAGCCATGAATAATTCTGCTCAGATAGATATCATGAAAGGCTGCGGAAGATACCCGAGAGCAATAAGCATGCAGTATACGAATAAAAGCAGCGCAACTGCAGCTCCGATTATGGCAAGCACTTTACATACTTTCCTTCTCTTAGGCGTGACAGGGTTTATCATGCATATCGAAAATGCTGTGATATCCAATATCATAAACGACGGAAAAACAACTAACAACCAGCTGACAGTAAAGGAAAACGTTAAAATAACAGGCATGAACACCAACGCTATTCCCGAAACCAGACCAATTACCTTTACTTCCTTGCTCATGGGCAGGCGAGTTCTTTCCTTTCTCGGTTCATCTGCGTAGTACATAATGCTCTCCTTTCAGATCAGTAAGCGAACTCAATATCCAGCTCCAGTGCCTCACAGTCATAGCCTACGAGCTTTATCCTGTTTTTACCCTCGGGCATAGTTATCGTCCGAGTGATATCACTGCCATAGCTGCTTTCTATAAGCTCAGTGATGTTATCATCGGGGTCGATATACACAAGCTTCGCCAGGCCCGTTTCAAGGCTCATGGAGACGCTTATCTCTACCTCGCCCTCGTTTATCACGGTCTCGGACCACAATGTTTCACGGCCGTCAAACTTACCAGCCGAGAAAGAAAGCTCGTTGTTGTCCCATGTCGATGCAGACAGGCTCTTTGCATACTGATCGCCCTGCTGCACTATCTTTTCTTCGGAATCATATTCCTCTTGCGCAAACTCATTACTGCAACCTGCAAAGCTCAGGCACAGAACTGCGGCAAGGATGGCTGCTGTTCTTCGCATATCGTCCCTCCATGATATCTGTATTGATTATATCCTATCATCAGATGCAACGGATGTCAAGACAAACAGCGGTTTTTTAAGGAATAATTAAGGTACCGCACCTGCTATTTCAACACTGTGCGCTCGCCATCGGTGCTTATCACCGTTTCGGGGAAAATGCTCCTAACCCGCTCTGCATACTGCTGCGGCTCTTTCAGAGCGGGACTGTAGTGGGTCAGCCACAGCCGCTTACTGCGGGACTCTGCAGCTATCGCAGCGCTCTGGGAGAACACCATATGTCCCTTTTCTGCCATCTTTTCGGTATGCTCATCATCGCCGTACATTCCCTCGCACACCAGCAGGTCGGAGTCCGCTGCGAACTCTGCAAGCTCCGCAAAATAACATGTATCAGTGATATAGGTGAGCTTTATCGGCGGTCTGTCGCCTGCCGTGACCATATCAGGAGTGATGAGCTTACCGCCACTCTCCACGCTCTCCCCTGAATGCAGCCTGCTCCACAGCTTCACATCCACGCCGAGAGCCTTTGCCTTTTCGGGCGCAAATACAGGCTTCCTGTACAGCGTAAAGGAATACCCTAGACACTCCACGCTATGCCGCAGCGGCAGCGTACGCACTGTGATGCCGTTCCACATAAGCTCCGACGGAGCATCCGCAGTCAGTTCTTCCACCTCAATGCCAAAAGGCAGGAACGGGCAGATACAGCATAGCTTCTTCACTATATCTGCAATGCCCCTGCCGCCGTATATCCTCAGAGTATCTGTCTTGCCGCAGTTGCCGAGAGAAAGCAGCAGCCCCGGCAGTCCCGAAATATGATCCGCATGGGTGTGGGTAATGAATATCGCATCCAGACCGCTGAGCTTGCAGCCGTGCTGCGCCAGCGCTATCTGCGTTCCCTCGCCGCAGTCAACTAGAGCAGCTCTGCCCTCATGCTCCACCCAAAGGCTGGTGAGCCATCTGTCGGGAATGGGCAGCATACCGCCTGTTCCTGCCAGACATACATTTATCATAGATTACCTCCATATCCAAAACAGCGGCACAGACATATCCGTCCGTACCGCTGCTGCTTATTAATCAGGAAAGTGTAACATAGAACTGAGTTCCCCTGTAGCCATAGGAAAGTCCGCCGGGATGGCAGCCATGCGCCCACAGGTCATTGAACACTGCACTTCCCATGCTGTTGATGTAGAAATACAGCGCATTCACGCAGGCATCAGTGCAGGTTATCTCGGTGGTCATAACGCCCTTGGAGTAGTTCTCCGCAGCAAGCTTCATGATATCCTCATAAGCCTTTTCGGCATCCTCATATCTTGTAACGCCGCTTGCAACATAGTAGTTGTAATCCGAATCCACGCAGGAAGGTACGGTGAAAGGATTATCTATTCTGTGATCCTCGCACATCTGTGCAGTGGTCAGGCAGAAATAATCGTATTCGCAGGTGGGGTCAACGCCTGTGGGATCGTCAAAGGTGACATCCATCTGATACCAGTCGCCGCCAAGCTTCACTATATTCCACATGTGCGGGCCATCGGATGTTCCGCTTATGCAGACGCACTCGATACCGATGGACTGACAGAGGTACGCAAACGCCTTGGAATATCCCTCACACAGCGCATAGCCTGTAACCAGAGGTCCGTCCACATCTCGCTTGTACTCGCCGCCGTTGCTGCGGTAGGTAGTCATATTCACGATAGCGTCATGCAGATACACAACACGCTCGAACTCTGTATCCAGAGCCAGTGCGCCGTCAATTATCTTCTCTGCGGCAGCCTCGAGCTTAGGAGCTATCGCCGCAGCCTCAGTCTTTGTTCTGCCGTAAGAGGGAGTAACAGAATTGATGGTGCTGCCGGAATAGCTGTAGCTATAACCACTTGCCAGCCAGAAGAACTGGGGATTCTCATAATCCATCGCATAGAATGCCTTTTCGAGGTCAGCCGCTGTGCAGCCGAGAGCGCTTACATCCACGGATTTATCATGCACCTTAACGCAGTCAAAAAGCGCCTCATACAGCTTCTTCTGCTTTGCTGTGAGGGTGGAATACGCATACTTGGTCTTGTAGTTGTCGAGGAGACTCTCGCCCTCAAGTGTCGTTTCGATCTTTTCGTCGTTTTCTATAGTGTACTCCTTGCTGACATATCGCACAGACCAGCCGCTCTTGGAGGTCCTTATGCGAAGCTTGCAGCTTTTGTCGATAGTGATGCCCTTGGCTGTGTACAGCGCAGAGCTTGTGGTAGGCTTGCTGCCATCCAATGTGTAGTAGAACTTCAGTCCCGGAACGCTGCTGGTGAGCTTTATAGTCTGCTTTCCGTCATACTCACCACCGTTAGGGGTGATGGTGAACTTGGGCTGCAGTCTGTAGGTTCTGGTGATGACCTTGCTCTTCACGCCATCCTTGCGGGCATAGAACTTCACATTGGTGTTCTTGGTGATATAGAACGGCTTGCTGTATACCTTGTATGAACTGCCGCCGTTCGTACTGTAATAGATAGTGGCACCCTTTGTCTTGCAGGAGAGGGTGATCTTCATGTTGCCTGCTGAGTAATAGGTACCGGACTTCTTGGAAGCCGTGGGAGCGGATACCGCTGCAGTAGCTGCCTGCGCAGTTACCGATGCGCCGATATACTGCTGCACAGGCGTGCTGAACGCACCCGCAGAAACTACAGCTGCCAGCAGCACGGAAAGAAATCTATGTTTCATGGTATTCCTCCATTCAAAAAAGATATCAGGACATAATAACTTAATTTAAGTATATCAGAAAAAGGCACCACTGTCAATGATATCGCCACAATAATGTTAATATAACACACATGAAAGCTAAAGCATTTGTGCAACCTGCACACAAAAAGACCCGACAGCCTTATCCATCGGGTCTTGGTTAATTGATTTGAATTACAGATAGATCTTCTTTGCTCTGTACATGGGCATGAAGCCGAAGTAACGGCGCATATAGAAGTTAGCGTATGTAAAGATCAGACCTGCGATAGGAGGCACGAACTCACATACACAGATAAGAACCATCTGAGCTGTGGATACTTCCTCATTGTTCAGCAGAGGGAAGAATGTTGCGAGCATTACCACAACATCTGTCAGCACTAGCCAGAACTTGCCTGCGCCGTAGCCGTTGAAGATGAGAAGGCTTGTAATGATAGCAAACAGAATAACTACGAATACGATGAAGCCTGTGAAATCAACCACTTCAAGATTGAAATTCACGATCGCAACAGCGGTATAGAATACAAACAGCAGGATAGCCAGTATGCACGCACGGGTCTTGCCCTTCTCTGCGTCCTTCAGCCACGCTCTGTGTTCATTGATAAGCTTGGAATCTGCCATAATGAAATAATCCTTTCCCGAACACGCCGTGCCGTACAAACGATTACACAGCTTATTTAGTCAATGTTCATATAATATTATATAACATCTTGTGGTCACAGTCAACATGATTTTGGTAATTTCGTTAAAATAAATAAATCATTCATCCATCCTTTGGATGTTTCGTCAACTGTTATCAATCAAGGAAAACACGGAGGTTCTTGCTTCTGGATGCCTGTCTGAGCTTACGCAGCGCCTTTGCCTCGATCTGGCGGATACGCTCTCTTGTTACCTTGAACTCACGTCCCACCTCTTCAAGTGTGTGGGAACGGTCGCTGCCGATTCCGTAACGGAACTTCAGCACATCACGCTCTCTGTCAGGAAGAGTGTTCAGAGCCTTGTTCAGCTCATCCTTGAACACAGCCTGCATAGCGCTGTCAATGGGAGCGGGAGCGTCCTCATCAGGGATGAAATCGCCGAGGTAGCTGTCCTCCTCCTCGCCTACAGGTGCCTCAAGGGAAACAGGATCCTGTGCGATGCGAACTATCTCACGCACACGCTCGGGCTGCATATTCAGTTCCTTTGCCACTTCCTCGATGGTAGGCTCGTGACCGTTCTTATGCAGCAGCAGGTTCTGTGCCTTCTTCACCTTGGTGATAGTCTCCACCATGTGAACAGGGATACGGATAGTTCTCGCCTGATCTGCGATGGCTCTTGTGATGGACTGTCTTATCCACCATGTAGCGTATGTGGAGAACTTGTAGCCCTTTGTATGGTCGAACTTCTCCACCGCCTTGATAAGTCCGATATAACCCTCCTGAATGAGATCCAGGAACGGCATACCTCTGCCCACATAATGCTTTGCAATGCTGACAACGAGACGGAGATTCGCTTCGATAAGGCGGTCTCTTGCCGCTTCATCGCCTGAGGTTATCTTCTCCGCCAGCTGTATCTCTTCCTCGGTGGAAAGCAGCGGGATGCGGCCTATCTCCTTCAGATGTACCTTTACGGGGTCGTCAACTGCAATTCCCTCGGAAGTGTAATCACTGTCATCCTCTGCGAAATCCAGTGCGCTGCTGAGGTCTGTATCTATATTATAGTCGTCAACGATCTCGATGTTGTTGCTCTCAAAATCGTCATAGAGCTTATTGATCTGATCCACATCAAAATCCAGCTCTTCAAGTGCGTCGGTGATCTCTTTGGTGGTAAGCTTGCCGCTCTGCTTGCCGTGATCCAGAAGCTCGGCAAGCACAGACTTAGAATTGTTAGCCATAAATCTATTCCTTTCAATTAACCGTTCGCCTGTAGTTTTAAAATGTCCGATATTGCGTTGATACAGATAACCTGCTGCCTGTTATTCCAGGAAGTCCTTCAGTTTTCTGCTTCGTGTAGGATGGCGCAGCTTTCTCAGCGCCTTTGTTTCGATCTGACGGATGCGCTCTCGTGTTACCTGGAACTCCTGTCCCACCTCCTCAAGAGTGCGCTGTCTGCCGTCGATAAGTCCGAAGCGCAGGATAATGACACGCTTCTCACGCTCTGTAAGAGTATCCAGCACCTCGCCGAGCATCTGCTTCAGCACGCTGTTGCAGGCCTCATCCGCAGGGGCGGGAGCATCATCATCGGGAATGAAATCGCCGAGATGGCTGTCCTCCTCCTCGCCGATGGGAGTCTCCAGCGAAACCGGATCCTGAGCGATACGGATGATCTCACGAACCTTATCGGTGGTCATTCCGAGCTGCTCTGCGATCTCGTCCTCAGATGGCTCACAGCCGTTCTCGTGGAGAAGCTGGCTCTGCATCTTCTTTACCTTGGTGATGGTCTCAACCATATGTACGGGGATACGGATAGTTCTCGCCTGATCTGCGATGGCTCTCGTAATGGACTGTCTTATCCACCATGTGGCGTAGGTAGAAAACTTGAAGCCCTTGGTGTAATCGAACTTGTCCACAGCCTTGATAAGGCCGAGGTTGCCCTCCTGTATCAGATCGAGGAACTGCATTCCTCTGCGTACATACTTCTTTGCAATGCTGACAACAAGACGGAGATTTGCTTCACTGAGTCGCTTCTTTGCCGCAGGATCGCCTGTTGCCATGCGCTCCGCAAGCTTTATCTCCTCCTCAGTGGTGAGCAGCGGGATACGGCCTATCTCCTTCAGATAGAGCTTTACCGAGTCATCGGCGAGCATTCCGTCGGAATCATAGCTGTCATCGTAATCCTCACTCTCGGCAAAATCCAGAATATTGTCGATATCAAGATCCGCCGTATAGTCATCCACGATCTTTATGCTGAGGTTGTCCAGCTCCTCATAAAGCCCGTTGATCTGCTCTGCGTCGAAGTTCAGCTCCTCCAGCACATCGGTTATCTCCTTTGTGGTGAGGCTTCCCTTCTCCTTACCGTGATTCAGCAGCTCCTTCAGTGCCGCAGAACCGGAAGTTGTGTTCTCTGTCATCTGTTTTTCTTCTCCTTTTGCTTTTGTGCGAATGCAAGCAGCTCCTCAGCGGACATACTGCCTGCGTTTGTATTGTTTACGCTCTCTGAGTATTCGTTTAATATCTTTATATAGTCTCCGAGAGCCTGCATATCGTGAGCAAATGCGGCAAAATCATTCAGGATACCTGTTATTCTGCCCATCTCTGCGCCGTCAAATTCCTCGTTGAAGCCTGTAATATCAAGGGTCTCGCAACGGAAGATCCTGCTTTTCATGCATTCAAAGACACGGCGGTTGAACTCTGTCGCAAAGCCGCCTGTCAGGTGCTTTTCTATATATTCCAGCTTGTCCGGATTATGATAGAGGAAGCATAGTATTCCACGCTCTGCCTTTTCCTCTCTGGGTAGCTTTGCGGACTGCGGATTTATCTTGTCGTTGTTCCTCGGCGAAACGAGGTTTCTGAACTCGTCACGCTCGCTGCGCTTATTCTGACGCTTTATCTCGGTGTTCACCGCAAAGCGCACTGTTTCGGCAGGAATGCGTGCCGTTTCCGCCGTGCGGGAGATATAAACGTCCCTGTCCAGCGGATTTTTTATCTGAGCAAGGAACACCACAGCTTTTTTCAGATAAGCGGAACGATCCTCATCACGGTTTATGAGATCAAGACCGTTCGAGAGCTTTCCCAACTCATAGTCGATAGCGCCGCCCGATTTTTCTATCAGGTGAGCAAATGCCTCTGCGCCGTATTTGCGGATGAACTCGTCAGGATCCTTTGCGCCTGTCATATTCAGCACACGGGCCTTGACGCCTGCCTCGGTGAGCAGGTTGATGCCCCTCGAAGCCGCCTTCTGACCGGGGCCGTCGGAGTCATAAGAGAGGATGACCTCGCTCTTGCCCATACGACCGATAAGCCTTGCCTGACTGGGTGTGATCGCTGTTCCCAGAGTAGCCACAGCACTGTTAAAGCCTGCCTGATGCATGGCGATAACATCCATATAGCCCTCGCACAGAATGAAATAATCCGCTTTGGAATTCTTTGCATAATTCAGCGCAAACAGCGTTTCACGCTTCTGGAAAACAAAGGTCTCATCACTGTTGAGATACTTTGCAGGAGCGTCCGCTGCCAGCGCTCTGCCGCCGAATGCGATGATATTGCCCCTTGTATCAAATATAGGGAACATCACACGATGGCGGAATTTATCATAAACACGGTTGTTGTTACGCACAAGGAGAGCCGCATCCGCAAGCTCATCCTCTGAAAAACCCTTGCTCTTCATAAAATAGTGCAGCTTGTGATAATCATCAGGGGCATAGCCTATGCCAAAGCGCCTTATGGTATGCTCGGTAAGACCTCTGCCTGTGATGTACTCCCAGCCTGCTCTGCCCTCAGGCGAGAACAGCATCTCGTGAAAATATCGGCCTGCGGTGCGGTTTATCTCATACAGCCGCTGGCGCTTTCTGGCGGAGCCGTCGTCCCTGTCCTCAGGCATAGCCATGCCTGCACGCTGGGCGAGGAAGCGCACTGCCTCCATATAATCAAGATTTTCTATCTGTCGAATAAAGGTGACCACATCGCCGCCTGCTCCGCAGCCGAAGCAGTAATAGCTCTGTGTATCGGGATAAACATGGAAGGAAGGCGTTCTCTCGGAATGGAACGGGCAGCGGCAGGAATAGGTATGACCCGCCCGCTTCAGCTCCACATAGCTCTGCGCCACCGACACCATGTCGTTATTATCCCTGAGCTCTCTCAGAAATCCTTCAGGCAAAGCCATGCGATATCCCTCCTTGTATTATATCAGACGAGATCCTCCACCTCAGCGTCGAGGATCACCTTCTTGCATTTTGAACAGTAGTGCGCAGGTATCCTGTACCCCAGTATGTTCTTGTTGTCGGTGAGCAGCCGCTTATCTGCGTCGAAAAGCTTCTGCAGCTTAGTCCTGTCGGAGCGGCACCAGAAGATACCTGTATCTTTTTCGACAGCAATCATCATATCGCCACGCACCTCACCTGTATGCATTTCACATCCACAGAAAGGACAATCCATATACCACTCCTATCCGAGCCTTGCAGCTCCCCCCAGCCAGCCTTTTGGCAGGCATATCTCCTTGAACAGATTTACAGCATAATCATCCGTCATGCCACTTATGAAATCACCCACAGCAACGGCAAGACCGTACTCCTCCGCAAGCCTTAAATAAAGCTGCGGCAGCTTATCCTTGTTTTCACAGAAATAGTTGAACAGGAATTCAACGATGAAGCTTGCCTTGCCCATCTCTGCGATGGTCATATCCGCTCTGTAAACACGCTCGAACATGAAATTGCGCAGCTCGTCATGAGCCTTCTGCACCTCATCGTCCATGCCGATGTTCTCTGCACCGTGTTCAACAAGGGAGCGAACAAGCGTTGCGATCCTCTTGGATTTCGTATTGCCCAGCACCCGCACGGGGAACTCGGGCAGATCGCTTTCCTTTATAACACCGCCACGAATGGCATCCTCGATATCATGATTGATGTAGGCTATCTTGTCGCAATAGCGCACCACCATGCCCTCTCTTGTGGCGGGCAGCGGCGCCTGACCAGTAAAGGTGTGGCCGACTATGCCGTCGATCACCTCTGCGGTAAGGTTCAGACCCTTGCCGTCCTTTTCGATGACCTCCACCACTCGCCTGCCCTGAAAATTGTGAGCAAAACCGTTCGGCAGAAGCCTTGCCAGCACACGCTCTCCGTCGTGACCGAACGGTGTGTGACCGAGATCATGTCCCAGTGCGATAGCCTCGGTGAGATCCTCATTAAGGCCCAGCGCACAGGAGACCGTGCGTGATATCTGATTCACCTCAAGCGTATGGGTAAGGCGTGTACGATAGTGATCGGAATGAGGTATCAGAAACACCTGAGTCTTATGCTTCAGGCGGCGGAATGCGTTGCAGTGGATTATCCTGTCACGGTCACGCTGGAAATCCGTACGGAAATCACAGGGCTTTTCAGGCACTGCCCTGCCCTTGCTGTCCGCAGACTTACAGGCAAATTCGCTTAATGTAAGCTTTTCGTTCTCCATTATGCGTTCTCTGGGCAGCATTCCGTTTCCCCCTTTCACATATTGCTCGCAAAATATCCATCTAATATTATATACAGAATTCGACCTGTGTAAACCTTTTTTGCAGAAGAAGATTTGTTACTTTTACGCAAAATCAAAGTTGAGTTTTTGTGCAGTTTCAATAACTATATTACCATTGCAGGTATCGATAAGTTTTTCACGCAGCTTTTCTGCGCTCTCCTCACGGATACACAGGGTTATCTTCACGTTATCAGCGAACTCCTCATTCTCGACCCTTGCGTCAAAATCGAGGAAGATCTGCGCCATTCTGCCGTACAGACCATAGTCCACCGTGACGATAAGCTGCTCCGCTGCCGCCATACACTTTATCTGAGCGGCATCCACAGCGTCCTTTGCGCCCTTTGTGTAAGCTCGTACAAGACCGCCTGCGCCCAGCATGATGCCGCCGAAATATCTCGTCACCACGCAACAGACGTCCGTCAGACCCTCCTTGCGCAGCACCTCGTATATCGGCACGCCTGCGGTACCTCCCGGCTCACCGTCATCAGAATGGCGGGCGGTGTTATTGTCACGCAGGATATAAGCATAACAGTTATGTGTTGCCTTGCGGTGCATGGAGCGTATCTGCTCAATAAATGCAATAGCCTGCTCCTCGGTCTGCACGGGACAGAGGTAGCCTATGAACTCGGACTTTTTTTCGATAAATTTCGCCTCGCAGGGCTTAGCGATGGTTTTGTATTCCATAGATACCTCCTTATAAATAAGAATATATCGCTACACTCAAATGAATGTTGATTAATGAATATTGAAAAATGAATAAAATCGGTGCGGCTTCGCCGATTATTAAAAATACGTCGCCGCAGGCGACCACATTAATTATTCATTATTCGTTATTCTCTATTCAATATTCATTAGAATTTGACAACCAAATATTATCTCCGTCTGAAAATACTGCTCCCGAAAACGCACATGATCTGCTATCGTCTCTATAATGTCGCCTATCATACACGCCTCATAGAAACAAAAATTCACGCACAATCAATTATGCGTGAATTTTAGTTTATACTGCAATTAATAAATTACTTGCCCATGTTGTAACGCTTCTTGAATCTGTCTACACGTCCGCCTGTATCAACCAGCTTCTGCTTACCAGTGAAGAAGGGGTGGCACTTAGAGCAGATCTCTACTCTGATATCACCCTTTGTGGAGCGTGTTACGATCTCGTTACCGCATGCACATCTGATAGTAGCAGCTTCGTATGCGGGATGGATTCCTTCCTTCATGTATGTCACCTCAATCCGTAATTATATTTAATCATTACAAGTTGTAATTATACCACACTTTTTTCAAAAATGCAATAGTTTTTTTAAATTTTTTTCTTAAAATCCGAGAATTTTTGTGAAATCAGCGGAAAGTGCGCTCTGAAGCGCTGTTGCAGCGGCATTATCAGCACCCTTTGTGGTGTAATATACCTTGATCTTAGGCTCTGTACCGGAGGGTCTGATGATAACGCTTGCATCGTCCTCAAGATAGAATGTGATAACATCGGACTTGGGAAGTGTCAGGGTCTCAACAGAGCCGTCAGCGTTCTTCTTTGTGGAAGCAGCATAGTCAGCAACTGCCAGCACCTTAACGCCGCCGATAGTTACAGGAGCATTCTCACGCAGACCTGTCATGATCTCCTTCATGCGCTGCATACCGCTTGCGCCCTCGCAGGTGAAGTTCTCCAGCTTGTTGAAGTATACGCCGTACTCCTCGTACATCTTCTTGCGTGCCTCGATAAGGGAGATGCCCTTTGTGCGGTAGAACGCAGCCATCTCGCAGATGAGCATGGAAGCCACAACAGCGTCCTTATCACGGACATAGCCGCCTGCCAGGTAGCCGTAGCTCTCCTCGAAGCCGAAGATGTAGCGCTGCTCCTCGCCCTTTTCCTCAAGCCAGCCGATCTGCTCGCCGATGAACTTGAAGCCTGTAAGCACCTCACGCAGCTCTACGCCGTACTTAGCGCAGATCGCCTTGGTGATATCTGTTGTTACTATTGTCTTGACAGCAACGGGATCCTTGGGCATTGTGCCGAGAGCAAGTCGCTCCTTGCAGATGTATTCCAGCAGCAGTGCGCCTACCTCATTACCTGTGAACAGAGCGTAGTCGTCGCCGTCGGGAACTGCGATACCTACACGGTCACAGTCGGGGTCGGTAGCCAGCAGCAGATCAGGCTTCTCAACAGCGCAGAGATCCAGACCGTACTGGAGCGCCTCACGGATCTCGGGATTCGGGAACGGACAGGTGGGGAAGTTACCATCAGGCAGCTCCTGCTCGGGAACTACTACGACATCCTTAACGCCGATCTCAGCAAGAATGCGGCGAACGGGCTTGTTGCCTGTACCGTTCAGAGGTGTATAAACCACCTTCAGACCACTGTCGGCAACGAGATCAGTATGCAGACCCTGCTCCTTTACCTTTGCTATATATTCATCAATAACGCTGTCCTCAATGAACTTAACGAGGCCGTCAGCAACTGCCTTATCGAAATCCATGGACTTAACGCCGTCGAAAACGTCGATATTATTGATCTTGCCGAGGATGATCTCAGCAGCTTCAAGAGTAACCTGGCAGCCATCAGCGCCATACACCTTGTAGCCGTTGTACTTAGCGGGGTTGTGGGAAGCTGTTACCATAACGCCTGCGCCGCACTGAAGCGCTCTTACTGCCCATGAAAGCATGGGTGTGGGCATAAGCTCTTTATATATGTGTACCTCGATGCCGTTTGCAGCCAGCACACCTGCAGTGCACTTTGCAAAGTAATCGGACTTGATACGGCTGTCATAGGAAAGCGCAACACGCTTTGTAACGCCGTTCTCGAGGATGTACTCAGCAAGACCCTGTGTTGCCTTGCTTACGGTGTAAACATTCATTCTGTTGGTGCCTGCGCCGATAACGCCACGCAGACCGCCTGTGCCGAACTCCAGCTCACGGTAGAAACGATCGTTCTTTGCTTCTTCATCATTTGCAACGCTTGTAAGCTCTGCGATGAGGTCGGGATCTGCAACTGCCTTTTCCAGCCACAGTTCGTACATTGTCTGTATATCTGCCATGATAATGTCCTCCTGTCAAATCGTTAGATGTTGATATCTACACATAACAATACTAGTATAGTATAGCACAACCTCCTGCAAATTTCAAGAGGGAGCGCTTCATTTTATTGATTTTCATCAAAATTTGCGGCGCAAGCGTACAGATTTCGGGGCGGTTTGACGTCAACAGAGATCAAGCCACGCAAAAAAGCTCCGCCATTTCTGACGGAGCCTTATGACTTTGATGATTAACCGTTGTTCTGAGCAGCTCTCTTAGCCTCGATATCTGCAAGAGCGTCCTTGCGGGAGAGGTTGATCCTGCCCTGCTGATCGATCTCCATAACCTTAACGATGATCTCATCACCGATGGATACAACGTCCTCGACCTTCTCAACACGTCTGTTCTCGAGCTTGGAGATGTGTACCATGCCATCCTTGCCGGGAGCGATCTCTACAAATGCACCGAAGTTCATGATGCGAACTACCTTACCCTTGTAGATAGCGCCGATCTCGGGAGGATTAACGATAGTGCCGATGACCTGAACGCAGGCATTAGCCTTCTCAAGATCCTGACCGCAGATGAATACGTTACCCTCATCATCAATGTCGATCTTACACTCGAAGTCTGCGCTGAGCTTCTGGATGATCTTGCCGCCCTTACCGATAACTTCAGCGATCTTATCAACGGGAACCTTAGTGCCGACCATCTTGGGAGCGTACTTGCCAACTTCCTTGCGAGGCTCAGGAATAGCCTTCAGCATGATCTCGTCAAGGATGTAGTTACGAGCTGTGTGAGTTGTCTCGATAGCCTGACGGATGATCTCAGGTGTAAGACCGTCGATCTTCAGATCCATCTGGATAGCTGTGATACCGTCGTGTGTACCTGCTACCTTGAAGTCCATGTCGCCGAAGAAGTCCTCAACGCCCTGGATGTCGATCATTGTATCCCATCTGTCACCCTCGGTGATCAGGCCGCAGGAGATACCTGCAAAGGCTTCTTGATCGGAACACCTGCGTCCATCAGAGCCAGTGTGGAGCCGCAGATGGAACCCTGGGATGTGGAACCGTTGGAGGAAAGGACCTCAGAAACCAGACGGATAGCATAGGGGAACTCCTCAACAGAGGGAATTACGGGAACGAGAGCACGCTCAGCCAGTGCGCCGTGACCGATCTCACGTCTGCCGGGGCCTCTGCTTGCCTTTGTCTCGCCTACGGAGTATGCGGGGAAGTTGTAGTGGTGCATATAGCGCTTGCCATCTTCCTCGTCAAGACCCTCGAGCTTCTGGGAA
This sequence comes from Oscillospiraceae bacterium, assembly GCA_045532595.1. Taxonomy (GTDB): domain Bacteria; phylum Bacillota; class Clostridia; order Oscillospirales; family Ruminococcaceae; genus CAG-115. The sequence goes on from JAZSGG010000063.1 coordinate 25,945, forward strand.
TCGCTTACGGGACCCAGTGTAGCGATAGTCATAACCTGTGTCTGACCTCTTGTGAACAGACCGGAGCCGTGAACTCTGGGAAGAACGCCTACTTCAGCAGCCAGAGGACGGATCTCGTCCATTCTTCTGCCGTCAACACGCTTGCCCTCGTCCAGCAGCCAACGACGAACTACGAACTTCTGCAGCTTGTAGATACACTCGTCGATCATGCCGATCTTCTCGGGATATACTTCATCGAACTTAGCGTGGATATCATCAACGATAGGTGCAAGGCGCTCCTCACGGATGTTCTTGTCATCGGTATCGAGAGCGAACTTAACACGGTCGATAGCGAACTCGGAGATCGCATCAAACATATCGTGATCAACTTCCTGAGACTCGAAAGCAAACTTGGGCTTGCCGATCTGAGCCTGAATATCCTTGATGAAGGGGATAAGGCTTGTGGTGATCTCCTTGTGACCAGCCATGATAGCCTCGATCATCAGCTCATCGGGAACCTCGTTAGCGCCTGCCTCGATCATAACTACCTTATGCTCGGAGGATGCAACTGTCAGTGTAAGGTCTGTCTTTGCTCTCTGCTCAAGAGTGGGCATCATAACGATCTCGCCGTCAACCAGACCAACGGAAACGCCGCCGATAGGACCGTTCCAGGGGATATCGGAGATGGAAACAGCGATGGATGCACCGATCATGCCGAGGATCTCGGGAGATGCATCGGGATCAACAGCCAGAACTGTCATTGTGATAGCAACGTCGTTTCTCATATCCTTGGGGAACAGAGGACGCATAGGACGGTCAACCACACGGGAGGTGAGGATAGCCTTCTCGGAAGGACGACCCTCTCTCTTCAGGAAGCCGCCGGGGATCTTACCAACGGAGTACAGTCTCTCCTCGTAGTCAACTGCTAAGGGGAAGAAATCCACGCCGTCACGGGGCTTAGCGGAAGCTGTTACGTTTACCATAACAACAGTTTCGCCGTACTTTACCCAGCAGGAGCCGTTTGCGAGTCCGCATACCTTGCCTGTCTCAACGGTGAGCTCACGGCCTGCGAACATGGTTTTGAAAACTCTGTAATTCTCAAACATCTTTTTTATTTCCTTTCATAAAAATAATTTCGTGCTGAAAGGCACACAGTTTTAGCAATTAAACCCAACGCACGGACTTTACCCGAACGCTCGGTTTAATGCTAACCCCTGCGCACCTTTAGTGTGATAAAGTAATTCAAGAGTAATACAAAAGGGGCAGAACTGAGCTTTCAAGCACAGTGCTGCCCATTTTTGCACTTGATTACTTACGGATGCCGAGCTTAGCGATGATTGCTCTGTAACGCTCGATGTCCTTCTTCTGCAGGTAGTTGAGGAGGTTTCTTCTCTTACCTACCATCTTCAGCAGACCACGTCTGGAGTGGTGATCCTTCTGGTGAACCTTGATGTGCTCAGTCAGGTCGTTGATTCTCTTTGTGAGAATTGCGATCTGAACCTCAGGAGAACCTGTGTCGTTGTCTGCAAGGCGGTTAGCCTCGATTACCTGTGCCTTTTCTTCTTTTCTTAACATAGTAACACCTCATAAAATTTTTATTCCGTCATCATAGCGGCGGGACTGGTGTTTATCCTCGCTCCATGAAAACGGTATGGCTGTGCATAGCACAACATAGGTATTATAACATATTAATTTAGGTTTGTAAAGGGGTTTTTGAAAAATATTTGACATTATTTTATATTATAGATTTTATGATACTGCCTGCCCATTTCAACCATGCGGGAACTATCATATCTATCCTGTCCATAATCACCGAATACTCCTGCACCGAATACGCTCCTACATGCGTGTATTCGCCGAATGCTTCTGTGATGCCGACAGCCACCTGTGCCCTAGCACTGTCACCGACCGCAACATACTCCGCAACCGCCGCTCCGCCTGCCGATACCAGACCTATCGCACCGCCGCCAAGCGCCAGCATTCCGACTGCCACCGCTCCCAGTGCGATGATGCCCGCAGCGATCGCACCAAGTGCTATAAGTCCAAGTGCTATCGAGCCGAAAGCAAGCAGACCCAGACTCAGCACACCGCAAGAGAATACGCCCGCAGAAAGCAAGCCGCAGGAGAATACTCCCCTTGAAACGAGGCCCAGAGCAAAAATGCCACACGCCGATCTGCCTATTCCGATATTGATATGCCACAGCGGCACTCCACGCACTGTTCGTTCACTTTTGCGCTCATAATAAATGTTTGTCAGCCGTACCTGCACACCGTTTGCAGGCTGTGCCTCCTCCTGCTTATCCTTTATAAGATAATCCAGAGAGCAGCCGTACATATCGCTCAGCTTTATCAGCTTTTCCGTTTCGGGGTATGCGGCATCGCTCTCCCATTTGCTGATAGCCTGCCTTGAAACGCCCAGAAGCTCCGCAAGCTGTTCCTGTGTGTAGTTGTTCTGTTTTCTGTACATCGCCAGCTTTTCGCCCAGTGTCATGATGTAATCCTCCTTATGTTTGGTGATATCAGCATAGCATTTCAGGCTGAAACACTCCACCAATTTTGGATTTCTTTATGTAAGCTTTCGGTTGCATTGGCTTAACCATGCGGTTTTTCCGACGTTTTCAGTATAGCACTTTTACGACAGGATTTCAAGCGATTTGTCCGTAATCGAAGATGTCAAGTCAGCTGCTTGCAGATGCTCAGACACGGTGTCGCACCTTATTATCAACAGACTGTTACCACCTTGCTACAGCCTGCTTCAATTGTACTGTAATGATAATATCCATAAATTCAAATGGCATATTTGACAATTTAATGGGCTTAAATTTGCTTGAAGTATTTGAAAGGATCTGCCTGTTCAGTCGTTATATATCCTTTCTATAAGAAGTCTTGCCTGCTTCAGGATCTCCGCTTCATCTATATTTGCAATACAAGGAGCAGGAGAAACGCAGCAAAGTGGCCTGCTGCTGTTACAGCTTTGACAAAAACGTTGCTCATCCGAAACCGAGACAAGTCCATCGCAGTATAGATTAGGATAAAATCTTCCATACTGCCACATTCCGCTGATAACGATCACAGGAGTTTTACAAGCGGTACTGATATGTGCACCACCCGAATCATTGGCTAATGTAAGACAACAGCCTGATAGTATATCACACAATTCTGAAATTGTTGTTTGTGCACAAAGACTACGCACATTACAATCTTCAAAAAGCAGCTCATAAAGCTTATTGCAACAGCTGAGATCAGCCTCGTTGCCCAATATGAGCACTTCAGAGACAAGGTTCTCTGCCGTCAGCATCTTTGCAACATCAGCAAATTTTTCTGCTTGCCATCGCTTTTGAGCTCCCCCTCCCGCTCCGGGGAATATTGCAAGGATCTTATTGCGTTGTCGGGCAGGTCTTAAAAGACTGAATGGCTCTGCAGCCTCATCGGTAAAACCGCAGGCTTTTATAAATTCAGAGTATCTGTCAAGCTCGTGCGTGCTGTTGATACTAACCAGATTATCTGCTCTTTTATCTACCGCTTTTTTAAGGTGCAAAGAGGTGCAGTCCTGAAGTGTATCGGCAAAATATCGATGCTCTGCTTTAATAGCACACGCATAAATATCAGGCAGGATATGTCTCCCCGGCGGTGCACAGAACACAGTGTCGAATTCCATACGATGCAATATGCTCAAATGTTTAAAGCGCTTAAGCCCTCTTATGTCCAGCTTGATTATTTCATCAAACAAGCACGACATCTGCGCAAATTGAGCGATCTCATTATCAGTCTTGCAGATAAGAGTAAGGGTTTTACCTGACTCCTTAAGCTTCTTTGCAGCACCGCAAAGCACGACCATATCGCCAAGAGCCCCCAAAAAAACTATTGCTACGCTGTCTTCAGGCGGATCATGCGCAGGGCGTTCAGACCTTCGCAACAGGCAGAGCCGATATATAATAAATGAAACGATGCTTTTAATACGCTTTTTAAGAAGGTTTTCTTTGATATATTTACACTTCTGACTGTGCGGCATATAAAACCTCCTCGCTATGCTTAGTGTGTTATCCCATCATCGAATACTTTATGGATTTATGAATGCCATCCTTTTTGTAAGATTAAAACGAACGATACAGCTTAAGAACCGTTACCTCATAATCAGCACTATACTTATTCATCAGCCAACAAGCCCTGTGTGCTCCGTCCAAGATCATATACATACCATCAACTACTATCATATTAGTATCATCATAGTCATTGTCAGCAAGGCTGTTCAGAAGCTCATCAAAACGCTGTTGGCTTCGTTCAGTATCAGGCTCATATTTCTGATAAAGCTTCATATAATTCCGATAGGCATTTTTATCGCCCTGCAGGTATTGATATGCAGGTGCTTTGGCAAGCGGAACGAGCCTGTATCCCTGAGAAGTGAGCTTGTTGAATTGCAGATCAGAAAGCTTTACCTTTTCAATGACATAATCATATATCTTAGCACTCATAAACCATTTCACTACCCACTCCTCATCCAGAGTTAACTCAGGCTCTGCAAGAACACGCTCTTGTACGGTCGCAGAAGGCTTGTACTGTGGCAGAGAACAATCGATCTCCAATTCACCGTTATCCAGCATATCAAGATGCTTTTCGATAATATCAGCTATGCTTTCAGGCTGAATGGAGGTCATACATTCAGGCAGTCCGCCCTTATAGCATCTGCACTTCCATGCGTTAAAAAGCTTTGCGCACCAATGGTTACACACATCGGAACTGACCCTATAATCCTCATTATAGCCATAGACATTATCAGGCAGATTTCCGTAAAGAACGATATTTGCACCACCGTGCATTGCCCTGCGAAGATGTACCATTCCGCAGTCTCCATCAACGTGGAGAACAGAATTTTTCAGTATAGCTTTCAATTCGGGAATAGTAGTTTTTCCAAGCAGGCACAGATCAACACCTTCAACAGGTTGGTTATTGTCTGTTTCACCAAGCTGAACCAGCTTGATGTCAGGAAAACGCTCATGGCAGATGTCACATAAGCGGGAGTAATATTCGTTCGGCCACTGTTTTGGGGCAAATTTAGTGTTGCAGGCAGCGTCAACACCCTGCTGCAAGGTGATATATCTACAGTTATCAAGTCCAAATTCAGCTAACACTTCTGATTCGTCCTCAACAGGTATCGTAAATCGGAAATGCTTATCTATACCAAGCGAGCCGTCAATATCCGCAACCTGAAGCCTGTTCTGATTTTTAGCGGTAGCAAACACATGTATGTTGGGGTCAAACATATTCGTGTCAGGCGTGAAGTATACTTTTGTACGCTGATCGCCGGCAAACCTTTTCCACGAACTGATAAGCGCATAAAGCATTCCATTTTCATCTGCACTCTGTATTATTTTGTCATCACAGTAGAGCACCTGAGGGAACCAGTTCAGGTCAATAGCGAGGTCATATTCCTTTGGTACAAATTCATTTCTTGAACCGTAAGCAGACACAAAATACTGCTGATCGTAGAGAGAATAGCTCATTTCTTCAGAAAAAGAAAAGACTGAAATATCAAGCAGGTCTGGAAATGCGTCAAAGAAGCATTGTATAAAGTTCATCTCAATAATAAAAGTGCCCATTCCGCCGTTAAGACGAAATGCAACTCTGATTTTATCCTCCATTATGACTTCATTTCCTCCGTAATAATCTTGTCTACTGATAGCATCACTTTCTCGGGGATGATCGATAACATACAGGGAGCATTGCTATAGCCGCGCAGACAGCCTTCCTGCCAGTTGTTTACCGCCCATTCGCACCAAGTATCGCAGCCATTTCCTACGATGTTTTCATTTTCCGAATATCCGAAAAACTCTGAAGAGGTGGGTCCGAACATCACCACAGACCTTCCGCCCTTTAATGCGTGCCTGAGATGCACCATACCTCCCTCGCCGTCGATATGTACCAGCGAATGCTTCAGAAGCACCTTTACCTGCTCAAGATTTGTCTTTCCGATAAGATCCAGATCGATTCCTTCTAATGTCTGACAGCGTTCATACGAGCTGCCCAACTGCACCAGCACTATATCGGGATATTTCTTTTTCAACAGTCTTACCAATGTATTGTAATAAAACTGAGGCCACAATTTTATAGAGCTTTTCGTATAATTAGTGTCCACGCCTCTGTTTATAGTTATAAAACGACGACTTTTCAGATCAAGATCGGCTAAAAATTCATACTCGTCTTCCATAACAGGAATATCATATTCATATTCCTCCTGTACTCCCAGAAAACCATACACATCGGGCTGATGTATGCGCTTTTTGTTGTTGATAATGGAAACCATTGCGCCCTGTCCGTCTGTAATGCCTGCATGAGTAAAAAAACGGCTGTTTTCGGAACGGAATCTTTCGCAGAGATATACATATTCCAGAAGCTCCGGCATCATCAGCTCCATTTTTTTCAGATATCTCTTTTTTACATCGGGATAACGGCTTATATTGATGAAGACATCATATTCTCGAAAGCTGTTTTCATAACCCTGTTCAGGATAAAGGTGATCGATGATATGACCATCATAAAGTACTACTTTTGCGGAATTGTAGCTGTTATGAATGAATACGTCTATCCGCAAGTTTTCGTAACCGTATTTCTGACGGAATTTATATATATAATTAGCCATTACCACAATATCTCCAAGTCCGCCTTTCAGCAGGAAGCCAACATTCATCTGAGTGTCAAGCAATCCCAGAGTATCGTTTTTCTTGGGCAATGCAGGCGAGGCAGACTGTATAGGTGAACCATTCTTCTGTGCCAGCTTCTCGGCTTTTATGCGACGGTGTCTTTCGCCTATACGTACAAATGACTTTTTTACTGTAAATATCAATCCGTTTTCCCGATAACAAAGGCACCACCTGCGCCAATAGTCTTTTAATTTATTTATCACAATTTTCACTTCCGTTTCACTATTGCTGCTGTTCTACGCTTTATTCCGCTGCTGTGACCTTTTTGTAGAAATCCAATATGCTACGGAATTCCACACCATCAATAACCCCTGTATTTTCCTTTAGCACGCCGATGTCAGGCAGACGCTCAACATCACGCAGTTTATCTCCGCATGCTATACAAAGCGAAGGATCAAGCCCATAATCTTTTATAGCCTGTTCAAACATTCCTGTATTTGGCTTGCGGCAGCTACAAGAAATATTATATGGAGGAATTCCGCCTTCCAAATGAGGACACCGATAGCTTTTGGTAATAGTAATCCCATACTGCGCAAGTATCTCGGATAATTTTTCATCGACCCTGTCTGCGTCCTGCGGAGAAAAAAAGCCTCTTGCAATCCCTGATTGATTGGTTATGATGATCAACAGATACCCTGCCTTCTGTGCTTCCTGCAACGCCTGCACGACTCCGTCCAGAACAACTATATCTTCCGGATCTTTAAGATAATGCTTATCCTCTATTATCGTTCCGTCGCGATCAAGGAACCACGCTTTTTGCATGATCTCACCTACTTTACAGGTCAGTATATTTTTCCGGGGATAAGATAGTTCTGCACGTAATCCCTTGCACCGTCCTCAAGGGAATAAAAATCGTCGGTATATCCAACCGAGCGTAGCTTATCCATTGTCGCCTGTGTGAAATACTGATATTTTTCACGCAGATGCATAGGCATAGGAATATATTCGATGTTTTCAGGTTTGCCCATAGCCGCAAATGTAGCTTTAGCGAGATCGGCAAAGGAACGTGCTTTTCCGGTTCCCAGATTGAACAGACCGTTGATGTGTTCGTGCTCCATCATAAAACGGATGACCTTGCATATATCCTTTACATAAATAAAATCACGAAGCTGTCCTCCGTCACCGTAGCCTTCCTTATGGGACGTAAAAAGCTTGACCTTCGATGTTTCATTGATCTGACCAAAGGCTTTGAAAATAACGCTTGCCATATCCCCTTTGCAATCTTCATTAGGTCCATATACATTAAAGAACTTAAAACCTACATATTGTTTAGGGGTGGCGGTCTGTTTTTCTACCCATAAATCAAACAACTGCTTTGAATATCCATAGCCATTCAGTGGTCTTAGCCTGTCAATCGGCAGCATATCGTCAAAACCTTCTTCGCCATCGCCATATGTGGCTGCACTGCTTGCATATATAAACGAAATATTCTCTTCAGTACAGAATTCCCATAACCTTTTGGTGTATTCAAAATTGTTCTTATACAGATAATCAAAATCTTTTTCTGTGGTAGATGAGCAAGCACCCATGTGGATGATATGAGATACCTGTCCGCTGAGTGTGGACAACACATCTAAAAATTCATCTTTATGGATATAAGCAATGTATTTTTTGTTCGCTATATGCTTCCATTTCTCTGTGGTGTTGATATTATCAACTATATAGATATCCTCTCTGCCACAAGAGTTGAGCATACCTACGATGCAGCTTCCGATAAAACCTGCACCGCCTGTTACTACTATTGCCATGATCTATTCTCCCTTACTGTAAGCATTGCATATTTTATTGATAACATTGGTGGTAGAAAGACCTTGTTTAAGCTCTATCAGCTCCACCCGGCCGCCGTTTGCTTCCACATATTCCTGTCCTGCGATCTGCTTGCCGAGATAGTCGTTTCCCTTTACCAGCACCGTCGGAGTTATCTTTCGGATAAGCTCCTCGGGGGTATCTTCATCAAATATCACAACATAGTCGACCACAGCCAGCGACTGCAGCATATACGCACGGTCTGTTTCACTTATTACAGGGCGCAAATCGCCTTTAAGCCTGCGTACAGACGCATCGCTGTTAACTCCTACGATCAACACATCGCCAAACGCTCTCGCCTGTTCCAGCGAGTATATGTGACCTGCATGCACAAGGTCAAAGCAACCGTTGGTGAATACTATCGACCTGCCGCATTCGTGCAGATAGTCGCTGAGGAATAATATTTCATCTCCCGATACTATCTTCTTTCCTACTGAAAAGAGCTGTCCGCCGATAAGCTCTGCTAAACTGACAGTGGCAGTGCCGAACTTTGACACTACTACCGATGCCGCCTGATTTGCAAGGCGGCAGCAATCTCCCATAGAAAGCCCGACAGCATATCCCAGCAGCACGGTTGATATAACAGTATCTCCCGCACCGCTCACATCAATGACCTCTTTTTTTATCGCAGGATAGTCCTTTTTCTTTCCGTTTTCTGAAATCAGCGACATACCCTTTTCACTGCGTGTTACCAGCAGATAGTCAAAGTCATATCTGTCACGGATCTCAAGCGCACATCTATGTATCTCGTCTTCCATTGATTGAGATAGCGGAATATCACACATCTGTGACAGCTCACTGAGATTGGGGGTACACATCGTTGCTCCCCTGTATTTATCCCATTTGCAGCCTTTGGGGTCAACGAAAACAGGGATATTTACAGACCTTGCATAAGCAATGAGCTTAGCGCACACATCATCGGTAAGCACACCCTTGCCATAATCCGATAAAGCAAATACATCTATACCCTCGAACATTGCTTCCAGATTATTTTCGATATAAGTGATGAACGAAGATGGGTAAACACCCTGAACTTCTCTATCCAGACGCACTACCTGCTGATTACGGGCAACCACTCTTGTTTTGGTCGTGGTTGAGATTTCATTGCTTCGCATAACGAAACGTGTATCAGCACCTTTTTTCTGCAGCAGCGATATAAGCACATCTCCGTTGCTGTCATTGCCGATGCAGGATAGTACTCTTGCTTTGGCAGTCAGGGAGGTGATGTTGTTGATGACATTTCCTGCACCGCCCAGCTTTGTGCTTTCCCATTTAACATCAAGCACAGGCACGGGGGATTCGGGAGAGATACGATGAACATCGCCTCCGATATAATCGTCAAGCATCAGATCTCCTGCAACCAACACGTTTATTTTTTCGAAATCATAAAGACGGTTTATATCCATTATTACACTCCCTTTATCATTTGTTTTCTTCAAACAGATCAGCCTCAGCCATAGCGCAGAGGGTATGATATATCGGGAGATGCAGCTCTTGTATCCTGAAAGTTTCTTCCTCAGGCACGCATACACAAACATCTGAAACGGCTCTGCATCTTCCTCCGCTTCCGCCTGTAAGACAGATAGTTTTCATATGTCTTGCTTTAGCGGCCATAAATGCCAGCAGTATATTTTCCGAATTTCCCGATGTGGTTATACCGATAAACACATCTCCCTCTCTTCCGAGAGTCTGCGTCATCTGGGCAAAGCAAGCTACTGCCGATGTGTCATTTGCATAAGCAGTAGAAAGCGCAGGCATTGAAGTAAGAGGAATAGCTGGAAGCCCTCCTTCCAGCTGTGCCAACAGCTTTTCTCCGTCAGAGCCATAGAGCTTTTTCAATTCACTTGTAAATGCATCATCAAGCTTTCTGATAAAAAGAAAAGATTTCATTAACTCGCCCACGATGTGCTCGCTGTCGGCGGCACTTCCTCCGTTGCCTGCTACCAGTACCTTGTTGCCGTTTTTGTAACATTCCAGCAATGTCTGATAGGCGGCATCAAATTCATTAACGCAGTATTCCAGCTCGGGATGACGGGACAGTAGCTCTGCTTTTAGCTGACCTGAATCCAATTCCTTTTTCTTCATAGCTTTCCTTTCTGTCGTTGTTGAAAAAGAGCAAACAAATGCCTTTCAAAGTTCTTTAGTTCAATCAAAAAGTCACTATCTTGCTGACTATATCATAATCGCATATCGTAGCTGTACCATCGATCTCTGATACTGCATAATGCCAATCAGGATCAGCAGTTCCCGAATCCGAGCGGAGGAAATATATTCCGTTCTTCTCAGCATCTCCGCTGTTTTTGCAGGAAAACCTGAATATGTACCATTCATCCTCCTTCATTTCCACACCTCTGACATTAAAAGTATAAAAATTGTTATCCTTAAAGTCATTGGGAGAACACTCGGTATATCCAACAACTTCATCAGTGTCCGCATCAACTATCTCCAGACATACCTTTTGAGCATAAGGATACCGTCTTCCCCAGGTCACAGTTCTTACCGTAACACTGACAGCGGTCGCAGAGTCCCCCTTGTAATACTGCTCGATGCAATGACTGTCAGAGATCGGTGACGCCAGAATGTCATCATGCTCAATGCCGGTCTCCACGATATTTACTCTCGCAAGAACGAGCAGAAAAGCCACCGTAAACAACAATGGAGCCGCTGTCCATACTAGCGTTCCTGCCCTTATAGGAATATAACTGTTAAACTCGCACTTCTGACGCGGGTAAGCAACGCACAATACCCATATACCGCATATCAACGCAATTCCGCCTATGATCGACACAGCAGACTTGAGTATAGGAAAAAAACAGCAAAGTATCTCAAAGAAGGATTGATCGTATGCATCGTTGCAACCTGTCACATTCTGGACATAGCCGAATGTGCTTTTAAGATTCAGGCAGGCTCTGTCTGAGCAGGCTATTATGGTTTTACAATATTCAAAAATACAGAATCCAACTAAGCCGCCTGATACAGCCTTTTCGTTTTTCGTTATCATCAGACTGATCGCCATAAAAGGAACACAGGTAAAAAATCTGTAAAAATGCAACCAGCAAAATGTGCACATAGCAAGTGAAACGATGGCAAGAGAATAACAAAGAAATCTGTTTCTTTCGTCTTCGTTCTTTCGTTTAATGAAAAATTGCGCTAAATATACAAATGCTATTACGATAACAAAAAGAGAAATACCGCTGTTTCCGACGCTGATCACAGCCCTGCCGAAGTACCAGTCCAGATATCTGCTGTTATCAAAAGCCATCGGAAGCGCTATCATACGCAAAGCCAACACACCACATACCACTGATATTCTCAATATCATCCCAACAGATCTCTCGCACGCAGAAATATATATCAACGCGATAAACAAGAGCATCACGGGATTTATTATGCAACACAACGACATCCATATCAAAGAGCGATTCACTTTACCGATGAGGACATCATACAGCCCCATCAACAACAGGAACATATATAAGATCTCATCCTGTGCCGAAAAGCCAATGGATATGAGAACAGCTGTTGCTGACCCCCAGATAAGCAGACACGCAAGCGTTCCTCGCTTTTTGTCACCGCTGAGGTGATCTACGATCTTATAGCAAACATATCCTGTTGCTGCAAGGATAACGACCAGAAACATCTTCGACCACATATACATAGGCGCAGTAATAACATAATCGGTTTTGAAGATGTAATGTATCAGCAGCAGCGGCAGATTCCATATTCCCCATATCGCACAGGTTATCTCATGATCAAACAGGGTTCCGTGAGGGGCACTCCAGAGATTCTGCGACATCAGATCATCAAATCCCGAAAAGCCTCCCCGAAACAGCGAATCGAAGATCTCAAGCGACCAAGCGGTAAACGAAAGCCCGTCTATATATCTGAAAACAACACACGACAAAAGAACGCCAAGCAAACACAGCACACTTTCGATTTTACGTGCGGATATGATATCAGCAAAATCTTTCACAACATTTTTCACTGTTGTGAATTTAATATTTGTTTTCTTGCTCATCTATCGGTTTTATCCTTTCTATGATACGATTTTTATCTTTCTGACTGAGCCATTAAATGTAATTTACATAACCACATTAAATATATCAAAAAAAAGATTAGCTGTCAACTATTAAAGATACAAAATATGATATCGAAAACATATATTTTTTATAAACGATTGTCTCTTATCAACTTGATTTATCCGTGAATGTATGATATAATCAAGTATTACAAAGATGTGTTTTGGATAGATTTAAATGATAAAGGGGTAATTATGGACGCAAAAAGCGTATCGGTTTCAGTCGTTATGGGCGTACGTTATCGTCGCGAGGATACTATGCTTCTGAAACGTGCGATCGACTCGATCCTTTCACAGAACCTTGATGACTTTGAATTTATAATATGCGAAAGAGAGTCCACCTCAGATGCAAAAAAACTACTGTCAGACTACGCTGAAAGCGACAAAAGAGTGATCCTGATCGACGGAAACGAATGCAACTCGTTTGCAGAGCAGCTCAACAAGTGTTTGTCCGTTGCGAACGGACGCTTTATCGCTCGTATGGATGATGATGATTATTCGTTTCCTATGCGCTTTCAGGCACAGGTGGAATTTTTGGAAAGCCACCGCGAATACGCTTTTGTTGGTTGCCAATGCTTGCTTGAATGCGACGGTAAGATAGTGGGAAAGACCTCTTTTCCAAAAGAGCCCGAAAGCAAGGATTTCCTCTTTTCACAGCCATACATACATCCCGCTCTTATGTTCCGCAAGGAAGCTATTGATGCAGCGGAGGGTTACTCGCTGCTGCCGCGTTGCGTCAGATGTGAGGACTACGATCTGCTGCTACGCCTGTACGAGCTTGGTTTCAAAGGAATCAACCTGCAGGAGCCGTATTTTCGATATACATTTCCTCATAAATATATTACCTCTCGCAGTCTGCGTGACAGACTTAATGAAACAAAAACAAGGTTTGTTAGGTTCAAAGCACTCGGACTTATGCCGAAGGCATTTATCTATGCGATCAAACCACTGATTGTTGCATTGATACCGCCTAAAATGCTGGCAAAGCTCAAATCAAAAAGATACAAATAATTATGGTTAGCTTATGTTACGGCAGGAACAAGGTCTGTGAGCGAATTTCTCTTTAAAAATACAAATGCCACCGTTTTGCTTAGCAAATTGCAGTATTTTCTTGCCCTGCTCCGTACGCAGGGCATTTTGCTGTGCAAAAACGAAAATACCGTGACTGAATTATATCAATCACGGCATCGGTATTAACAAGATCTAATACTATTTACTTATTTTAAGCAATGCTGTTATAATGCGTGGTTACCTTGGGTTCTTTAAGTATGGTATCCGTCGCTCTCCCATTTGCTGATAGCCTGCCTTGAAACGCCCAGAAGCTCCGCAAGCTGTTCCTGTGTGTAGTTATTCTGTTTTCTGTACATCGCCAGCTTTTCGCCCAGTGTCATGATGTTATCCTCCTTATGTTTGGTGATATCAGCATAGCATTTCAGGCTGAAACACTCCACCAATTTTGGATTTCTTTATGTAAGCTTTCGGTTGCATTGGCTTAACCATGCGGTTTTTTAGCAGGCCGAACAAAGCACATCAGGCTCACTGCACGATATTCTTGAAATGGGAGGATATTCCTTTCTGCTCCCAATCGGAGCTTATAAAATCCACAAGAGATTCCAGCTCAACAGCCTGCGTATAAATAGCAGGATTTTTCGTCGTACTGGTTATCACCGTTTTTTCTATTTCTACCGCATTCGGGAGATCCAGATCATCCATTGCGCTGTTTCTGGAATAGAGCGTTATGTTTCCCGAAGCATCCTCAACTGCGTCATATCTGAACATAAAGCTGCCCGGAGTTCTAAGGAAATCACAGCCCTGCTGAGGTTTTGTCAAAGCAACAGTGAATTTCTCGCCGGGTGCATAGATAGGGTCGCCTTTGTTCTGCCATTGAGCATTACCCATGGATACAAATATGTACTCCTTACGTCCGACAGCTTCACCGCTTATCAGATCTTCGATAATATTGACCTCGTATACAGTCCTGTCCGAATAAGTAATGTCCCAGCCATCAAGCTTTGCACACTCTTTTGCAGTAAGTGCCTTTACTGTTTCCACAAGATACAGCGAATCAAGATACTCCCCGTGCTCTTCGCCTGAGGCTATCATGTTCATTACATCCTCATAAGTCATCGGAGCGCCCGTCGCAGAGCCTGCAGCTCCACGAAAAACATCATCGTACACTGCTGTTTCATTCGCTTCTGTGTCAGATGTACTATGATCCTCTGACAACTTCACACGCATTACCATTCCCCATGTGAAATAGCTGTGGCTCATCTCAAAATCAACGGCGTTGTTCGGGTCTTCTTCCATTACCTTGTTCCAGTATTCCTCGGCTTCAACACATTCGGCGTGCTGATCTGCCATGAAAGCATCGACCTCAGCCACCGTCATTCCGTAATAGAATTCGTCCTTGTGGTCACTCATGACCCAACTTTTCGCTTCGTAATCATTGTAATAAGTTTTTATGTACTTCTCGCAGTCAAGCTTTGCAAGTTTGCCGTCCTTTATCTGAAACAGCATATCCTTTTTCCACGAATCGCTCGGACGGACATAGCTGTATACGAAATCACATCCGCCGCACTGCTCTTTCATGTCAGCTTCAAGCTGTGTGTGATCACTTTTTATGGAATCAAACTGCAGCACCACGCTGTCGGACTCTTTGAATGTTGCGTAGAAAAAGCTCGGGAACAGCATGGTGAACTCCTCTCCCTCGGTGGGGTGGAAATAATCAAGCTCGTTCCAGTATATCTTTTCAGGGACTACCTTCAGCAGAACATAATCGCCGAGATTGCTGTCGGAATAAACAGGTACATCAATAACAGGATCATAGATATCATCCTCGGCAGGGGTTTCAACATTGGATTCCTCTGTGTATGCATCCGATGTGTAGTATTCCCATGTTTCGTCGGGAACAGGCTCTGTTTCTGTCAGAGCGGTGGTTGAAGCTGTTGTCTGTGCCGTGGTGGATTCTGT
>JAZSGG010000145.1:0-10303 GCA_045532595.1 Oscillospiraceae bacterium
TGTCATTCATGACATTGTCCTCCTTTGATTTCTGATGTGGTCGCCAAACCCGCTTCTATTATATCATAGGAGGACTCTTTTATCTAAAGATTTTTTATTCCACCGCTTCAAGCGGTGGTTTATTTTCGCTAAAGCTACAAAAGAAATCGGCATTGCTGATTGCAATGCCGATATGTCATATTCCGCTGTTTTACCTTAACATCTTTTTCTGTAGTGAATGTCCTCTTTAAAGCGGTCTTTGATAGTGATTCGATACCAAACATTAAAGAAAGTTTTGATTTTATGATCGTTTATAAAGCAGCGATAGCAGTTTCGTCATCCTCAGTTTCTGTTTCGACGATGCGTTCTTCGCCATAGAATGTAAACTCATCCATCATTTCCTTCAGCATGGACGCCTGACCAGCAAGCTCCTCGCTCGCAGCAGCAGACTGCTCGGAGGTTGCAGAGTTCGTCTGCACCACCTCAGATATCTGATCTATACCTGCAAGAAGCTGTGCAATAGCATCTGCAGCCTCCTTGGACGCCACACTGATCTTGGAGTTGATTCCCGCAACATCACCCGCAGAAACACTAACCTGCTCCATATCGTCCGCAACCTCAGATACAAGACCGCTTCCGTTATCGATAGCCTCCACTGTGCTGGCAATAAGCACCTGAGTATTCTGAGCCGCCTCAGCGGATTTCGCAGCAAGATTTCTTACCTCATCCGCAACAACTGCAAAGCCCTTACCTGCCGCACCCGCTCTTGCAGCCTCGATAGCAGCATTCAGCGCAAGTATGTTGGTCTGGAAAGCGATATCCTCAATAGCCTTGATGATCTCCTGGATCCTGCCGGAGAACTCCTTGATATCATCCATCGCCTTCACAAGCTTCAGCATCTTTTCGTTTGCGCCTGAAAGCTGCTCGCCCGCAACATTGGTGGTGGAATTAGCCTTATCCGCATCGTCTGCGGTTCCGTTTATCATCTCTGCAATAACAGCTACGGTAGCGGAAAGCTCCTCGATGGAAGCCGCCTGCTCCACTGCGCCCTGAGAAAGCACCTGAGCACCTGAAGCCATCTGATCCGAGCCATCGGACACCTGCTCTGCGGCGGTATCTATACTGCGCATGGTGTCGCTGAGATCCCTTGCAAAATCCTCCATAGAAACAAGGACATTATTGAAGATGCCTATGTACATATCTGCGTCATCAGTTCTGACATTAAGATCGCCCTCTGCAAATCTTCCGAGCTGCACATTAAGATCTGTGATGACAGCCTTGGTACGCGAAGCAAGCTGCTCGATGGCTCTGCCCATCTCGCCCAGCTCATCCTTGGATGCGTATTTTACAGATACATCAAAATCTCCCTTTGACATCTGAACTGCGGCACGGTTCACTTCGCCAATGCCCTTAAGCAGCATACCGGATATCGCCACTGCAAAAAATACACCAACGAATATTGCCACTGCACTTACAGCACCAACTACGATAAGCACCAGCATAGTAAAGCTGCGGGTCTCCTCATACAGAGAGTCAGCGACCTCGTTTTCATACGCCGCAACCTTGCCCGCCAGTTCGGATATGCGCTCTCGCAGAGGAACGATCTCCGCTTCATATATCGCAAAGGAATCTGCCACATCGGTACCCACCAGTACATCATGGTTTGCCTCGATTATTCCGATAAGCTTGTTGCCATTGTCAGCCATCTCATCAAGCACCGCTGTATCACCGGTATAGATAACACGAAGGTCCTCTATGGTGGAAAGCATATTCTTCAAAGTAGATTTTGCGTTGCTGAGCTTACTTCCCGCTCTGTTTGTATTCGGATCGTTTGCGGCATAGAGAGTATCCCTTGCGAATTTGTTGATCTGAAGATCCAGCTTATCAGCAAGCTGCACACCCTCAAAAGCCTTATCGTGGAATTCCGTGTTCTTCGCATCGATGATGATGACCGAAGTGAACACCGCTGCCAGAATAAGCAGGACCATTGCAATAATGACGCCAAATGACACGAAAAGCTTGCTCTTAACCTTCATGTTCTTCATGAACTCAGCTCCTTATTAATGAATATTATACACATAACCACACGTGTATCTTGTTTACATTATATACTTTTTCTGCCAAGCAGTCAAGCGCTTTATACAAATTTACTTAAAATAGCTAAAAAACGCACATCGATATGATATAAACAGCCAGATTTTAGTATAATATTTCCAAAAAATGCTGTATAATTCCAAAACAAATAAAAGCTATTTTCATCTTTTCGTCAATTCATCGTCAGATTTTTGGCAATCATATTGTCAAAAAGCACAAAATCGCCAGGATAATTTTGACTTGTAAGTACAAATTTCATTTATTTTGCGAAGTTGTATTTACAAAAGCATTTTTTAGTGCTATAATCAAGAAAAAAGTATCACCATATAATAATGAGGTTCGACAATGGATGAATACAAATATCTGGCGATCGTTGAATGGTCCAAAAACTATATAAAGGATAATCAGCTTAAGCCTGACGACCGTTTTCTTTCCGAAAACGAGCTGTGCAGCATACATAACGTCAGCAGACAGACGGTAAGACAAGCTCTGAAGGTGCTGGAGACCGAGAATGTCATCGCACGAGTAAGAGGCAGCGGAACGTTTGTGCGTTCTGCAGAAATTGCACCCGTCAGAAGCACAAGGCAGAATGTGGGAGTCATATCCACATATTTCAGCGATTATATCTTCCCCAGCATCGTCACAGGAATAGAAGGCGTGCTGAAAGCTGCGGATATCGGAATGCAGCTTGCGATAACGCATAATCAGGTATTCGAAGAGACGCAGGCGCTCCAGAACATGATATCCCAGGGCGTCTCAGGTATTATAGTGGAGCCTTCAAAAAGTGCACTTCCTAATCCTAATATGAAGCTATACGAGGAGATCAAGGCCCTCAATATCCCGCTGGTATTCTTCAACGCCAAATATCCCTGGGCAGACTTTCCCTGCATCTCAATGGACGATGTCGAAGCAGGCAAGCTGGTTACAGACTACCTGTTCAGATGCGGACACGAAAAAATATCCGCCATATTTGCACTGGATGATCTTCAGGGTCACAATCGTTACTGCGGCTATATGAAGAGTTGCGAGGAGCACAGCATCACCAAAGCGGAGCAGAACGTGCTGTGGTACTCCACCACTGAACGCTCCACGCTGTTTACCTTGTCAGAGAGCCGCATAAACGCAATGCTGAACAACTCCACCGCCATCGTGTGCTATAACGATAAGCTGGCTGTGGATCTGCTCAACCACTGCAAGAAATGCAACATACAGGTTCCGAATGATATATCCATCGTCGGTATCGATGACTCTAAGCTCTCTACGATATGCGATGTGCATCTCACAACAGTGCGCCATCCCCATCAGAAGCTCGGCGAAGCCGCAGCAGAAAAGCTGATATCAATGATGCGCTCGGGAATATACGATACTGAGGATGTCATATTCACTCCCGGACTTATAATAAGAGATTCTGTAAGAACGATCCGATAACCGCTCAGACATACGGAGGTGACGATAATGATCACAACCGCACCAAGCCACACTGAACATATCTGTGATATACAGCGTATAGATGTATCCCGACTTGAACGTCTGCTGCGTAACGGTACCGCAGGCGAATGCAGAAACGTACTCACGGAATTTCTCGAAGAATCGGGATATTACAGGATACACTCACTGATGATGCGCCTTTACGTCGCAATGGAAATATATATACTCGCCTGCTCATTCGCAAAGGAGCTGGGTATACCCAACGAGGAATTTATAGCCATATACGGAAATATAGATGATATAGAGCGCAATCTCACAGACCCCGCCCATGCAACGGATTTCTTTGAAGATATGCTGAAACGGTGCATCGACTGGCGCATAATTTATTCCTGCGAAAACAGCGGCAGCACCGTAAAAAGAGCCGTGGAATATATCAGATACAGCTATATGTGCGATGAGATGTCACTCACCAGCGCCGCTGCTCATGTTGGTCTCAGTCCCACATACTTCAGCACCCTTTTCAAAAAGGAGACCGGCAGGAATTTTTCGGATTTTCTTTCCGAAGTCCGCATCGAGAAAGCAAAGGAGCTTCTCAGCCGCACCTGTATGCCGATAAACGAGGTCGCATATGAAGTGGGCTTCAGCGATTACCGCTATTTCGGTCAGATATTCAAAAAGCACACAGGCATGACACCACGTGAATTCCATAGCTCCACGATCGCAGCAAAAAGCACAGATGCTTGTTAATTATTTAACCGTACAAATTACAAACATCATAAAATATTCTACATATTGCTTAATATTTTTTGTATAAATGTACGCACAAGCATGCTATAATGTATGTACAAGTTCACCATAAGGTGATTGGTAAATATGTATTTTTCTGGAGGTTGATTATTATGATCAAGTTTAAGAGACTCATTTCCATTATCACAGCAGCTTCCCTTTGTCTTTCTCTCGTTGCCTGCGGCAAGGACAGCGGCGGCAATACCGATGACGGCATGATCAAGGTTGGTATCATCAATAACGATCCCAACGAGTCCGGCTATCGTACAGCAAACGACAAGGATATGAAGGATATCTTCACAGTTGAAAACGGCTTCGATGCTTCCTTCGCATACAGCCTTAAGAACGACGAGCAGATCGGCTTTGCTCAGAAGTTCATTCAGGACGAGGTTGATTACCTCCTGCTCTCCGCTGCTGATACAGCAGGCTGGGATTCCGTACTTAAGGATGCTCAGGACGCAGGCGTAAAGGTTATCCTGTTCGACCGTACTATCGACGCAGATCCCAGCCTGTATGAGGCTTCCATCGTATCCGATATGGATAAGGAAGGTCAGACAGCAGTTGACTGGCTGAAGGGCCAGGGTCTCGACAAGTACGAGATCATCCATCTGCAGGGCGTTATGGGTTCCGCTGCTCAGAAGGGCCGTTCCGGTGCTCTGGACACAGCAGTTTCCGAGCTGGGCTGGACAATGGTAACACAGCAGACAGCAGAGTGGAACGCTGAGAAGGCTCAGCAGATCGTTCAGTCTGTTATCGACTCCGGCAAGTCCTTCAACGTTATCTACGCTGAGAACGACGATATGGCTAAGGGCGCAGTTGCTGCTCTTGACAAGGCTAACATCTCCCACGGTGTAGGCAAGGACGTTATCGTAATGGGCTTCGACTGCAACAAGTGGGCTCTCGAGGAGCTGCTCGCAGGCAACTGGAACTATGATGGTCAGTGCAACCCCTTCCAGGCATCCTACATCAAGGATATCATCGATACTCTGGAATCCGGCGGAACTATCACTGAGAAGGTAGTTATCATGGATGAGAAGGGCTTCGACGCAACAACAATCACACAGGAAGACGTAGACAACTACGGTATCTGATCCCACATACTCTGACAAACACTAATCAGTAAGTAAAAAAGCGCGGCGCAGCAGTGCGGAATAATCCGTATAGCTATGCTGCGCTTTTTAAAGTCCATCTGGAGGTGAGCTGCAAATGCGTGAAAATGCAGTACTTGAAATGCGCAACATCTACAAATCATTCCCCGGCGTAAAAGCTTTACAGAATGTAGACTTCACACTGTGCGAGGGTGAGATCCACGCACTTATGGGTGAAAACGGCGCTGGAAAATCAACCTTGATAAAAGTCCTGACGGGAGTATACACAAAAGATTCCGGTCAGGTGTATATAAAAGGACACAGCAAGGCGGCGGTCATCAGATCTCCGCAGGAAGCTCAAAAATACGGAATCAGCACCGTATATCAAGAGATATCCCTCTGCCCTAATCTTTCAGTGGCGGAAAACATCTTCATCGGCCGTGACAAGGGAGCTGTCCTGAACTGGAAGAAGCGTAATGCCGAAGCAGAAAAGGTGCTGGAATCCCTCGGTATCAACGTAAAGCCTACACAGCAGCTCGCAAGCTGCTCCATCGCCGTGCAGCAGATGGTGGCGATCGCCCGTGCTGTCGATATGGAGTGTAAGGTGCTTATTCTTGATGAGCCTACATCCTCCCTCGATGAAAACGAGGTGGCAAAGCTGTTCGTGCTTATGCGCAGGCTGAGAGAAAGAGGCGTAGGTATCATTTTCGTTACCCACTTCCTCGACCAGGTGTATGAAGTCTGCGACAAGATCACCGTGCTGCGTGACGGTACGCTCGTCGGAGAATACGAGATCGCAGACCTCCCGAGAGTCAAGCTGGTGTCCAAGATGCTCGGCAAGGAGCTGGACGATATGTCCGATATCAAGGGCGAAGTCGATAATGTTATCGATATGGATAATCCTCCCATATTTGAGGGCGAGGGTCTTGTCAGCACTCAGGGGATCAAGCCCTTTGATTTCCACATCAGAAAGGGCGAGGTAAACGGCTTCACAGGTCTTCTCGGCTCGGGAAGAAGCGAGTGCGTTCGCACCATCTTCGGCGCAGACAAGGTAGTCGGCGGTAAGGTGAAGATGAACGGCAAGCCCGTCAGGATCACAAAACCCATCCACGCGATGAAGAACGGAATCGCTTATCTTTCCGAGGACCGCAAGCGTGACGGTATCGTGGGCGATCTTTCCGTAAGAGATAACATCATCCTTGCGCTCCAGGTGAAAAAGGGCTTCTTCAAGCCTTTCACCAAGGCACAGGCAAACGCTTTTGCAGATGAATACATAAAGCTGCTCGATATCAAGACAGCCTCCGCAAACACGCCCATCAAGTCACTTTCCGGCGGCAATCAGCAGAAGGTGCTGATCGCACGCTGGCTGCTGACGCATCCCGAATATCTGATACTTGACGAGCCTACAAGAGGTATCGACGTGGGCACCAAGATAGATATCCAGAAGCTCGTGCTTAAGCTTGCGTCCGAAGGAATGAGCGTTACCTTCATATCCTCTGAGACCGATGAAATGCTCCGCACCTGCTCACGACTGGTGGTAATGCGTGACGGTAAGGTGGTCGGAGAGCTTTCAGGCGATGAGCTCACACAGAACAACATTATGAGCACTATTGCAGGAGGCGAACAATAATGAACACAAAAACAAACAACGGCGGCACTCTTGCTATCCTTAAAAAGATATTCAGCAATCAGATCTTCATACCCATCACTGCGCTGATAATCCTCGCTGTGGTAAACCTTATCGTTGACCCGTCGTTCTTCAAGATAACACTGGGAACTTCAGCCGACGGCAACCCTGTCCTTTCAGGTTATCTGATGACCATAATCGACTACGGCTCTGAGCTTGCGATACTTGCCATTGGCATGACGCTGGTGACTGCGGCTTCGGGCGGTCAGGATATCAGTGTGGGTGCAGGTATCGCCATCGCAGGAAGCGTTATCCTGCGTGTGCTCTGCGGCAGCGAAACAAGACCCGAGACACTTCAGGCGCCTATAATCGTGGCATTCCTCGTTGCAGTGCTCGTTGCAATGGCATTCGGAGCTTTCAACGGCGCTCTGGTGGCATATTTCAAGATCCAGCCGATGGTAGCCACACTTATCCTGTTTACAGCGGGCCGTTCCATCGCTGCATGGATCAACAACAATGAGCTTCCCATCGTAAATGACAAATCCTTTACATACTTCGGCGGCTTCATTCCCGGATGCCCTATACCCACGCCTTTCTTTATAGCACTTGCGTGCATAATTGCAACGATACTTGCTTTGAAATTCACAAATCTCGGTCTTTATGTCCAGTCAGTCGGCATCAACGAACAGTCCTCCCGCCTCAACGGACTTAATCCTAAGATGATCAAGTTCATCACCTTTGTTATTCTCGGTGTATGCGTAGCGGTTGCAGGTCTCATCAAGGTGAGCCGCCTGTCCACCATCAACTATTCCGTTATTGCAAAGGATATCGAAATGGACGCGATCCTTGCAGTTGCACTGGGCGGAAACTCCCTCAGCGGCGGTAAGTTCAGCATCGCATCCTCTATCTTAGGCGCATACGTTATCCAGTTCCTCACCACAACACTTTACAAGTTCGAGGTTCAGTCTGCGGCACTGTCTGCATACAAGGCTATCGTAGTTATCATTCTTGTGGTAATAAGCGCACCCGTCGTAAGAGAAAAGGCATCTTCCATCTGGAAGAAGCTCACAAGCAAAAAAGCCGCACAGCAGGCAGAATGAGCAGTGAGCTCTTATGACTTGGAATGGAGGAAATAATATGTCGTTTATAAGCAAATTACGCAATAAAGCCGCAGGAATAACGGATACGAATCTGCTTACAACGATCACCATCGTGGTGTTTATTGTAATGTATCTTTGTGCGATCCTGTTCCTCGGCGAAGGCTTCCTGAAGCCTCAGACCTTTCTTAATATGCTGAATGCAAACGCTGCGCTGATAATACTTTCCTGCGGAATGTCGCTGGTAATGATAACAGGCGGAATAGATATCTCAGTCGGCGGCGTTACAGCGCTGGTAAGCATGAGCTGCGCCGTGTTCCTCGACCATAACGGAGGAAACGTATTCGGCTCCATACTTATCGCCCTCGGCATCGGGCTGGCATTCGGTCTGGTGCAGGGATATCTTGTTGCATATCTTGATATCCAGCCCTTTATCGTTACTCTTGCGGGAATGTTCTTTGCAAGAGGCATGACGACAATTGTAAATACCAATCCTTTCAATGTGCAGAACGAGGAATTCGTTGCACTGAAGGAGACTCGTATAGAGATCCCGGGATTAGGCTGGGTCAACAAGGCAGGAAAATATGTTCCTGCATACATCGAAATAGGCGTTATCGTGGCGCTGCTGGTAGTTGCTATACTGTTCTTCGTCCTCAAATGGACAAAGGGCGGACGTAACTTCTACGCTGTCGGCGGAAATCAGCAGAGCGCACTCATGCTCGGTGTAAATGTAAAGAGGACAAAGTTCCTCTCCTATGTGATATGCGGACTTCTCGCCGGCATCGGCGGTTATGTTTACTTTATGCATGTCGGCTCCGGCGCAGCCTCCCATGCGTCGGGAGCCGAGATGAATGCCATCGCCTCCTCTATCATAGGCGGAACGATGCTTACGGGCGGCGTTGGTAACATCATCGGAACACTGTTCGGCGTGCTTTCACTCAGCCTTATCCAGAACATAGTTTCTTCCGTGGGACTGGATCAGGCATGGTGGACAGGAATCACGATCGCAGCAATGCTGTGTGTATTCCTTGTTATCCAGAGTATAGTGATCTCCAGAAAGAAGAACGATAAATCCGCTGATGGTGACACAGCAGTTGCCGAGGTTAAAGAAGCGGTAACAGCAGGCGCATCAGACAATAACTCAGAAGGTGATATCAATGGAAATCAGAGATCAGATCAATAACGGCAAAGCATCAATAGGAATCGAGTTCGGATCGACCCGAATCAAGGCAATACTCGTGGGTGAAGATCTCACACCGATCGCATCGGGTGCATACGACTGGGAAAACAGTCTCGAAAACGGCATCTGGACATATTCGCAGGATGAGATAATCAAGGGCCTTCAGGGCTGCTTTGCCGCCCTGATGAGCGATGTCCGCAGCAAGTATGACACCGAGCTTACAACAGCTGCTTCCATAGGAATCTCTGCGATGATGCACGGATATCTTGCATTCGGAGAGAACGACGAGCTTCTCGTTCCCTTCCGCACATGGAGAAACACCATGACAGGCGACGCTGCCGATATTCTTTCCGAGAGCTTCAGCTTCAATATTCCTCAGCGCTGGAGCATCGCACATCTCTATCAGGCTATACTGAAAAAGGAAGACCATATACCCGCAGTGCGCTTCTTCACAACGCTTGCAGGCTATGTTCATTTCCTTCTGACAGGCGAGAAAAACATCGGCATCGGTGATGCTTCGGGTATGTTCCCCATCGATCCATATACAGGCACATACAATAAGGACATGATGGCAAAATTTGCTCAGCTCACTGAAAATACAGCCTTCACTCAGCAGCTTTCGGATATACTCCCCACTGTTGTGCCCGTAGGAGAATGCGCAGGCACTCTTACTGAAAAGGGCGCTCTGCTGCTCGACCCCACAGGCGCATTCAAGGCAGGAGTTCCCTTCTGCCCTGCCGAAGGCGACGCCCAGACAGGCATGGTCGCAACAAACAGCATAGCTCCCCGCACAGGAAATGTATCGGCAGGAACATCTATATTTGCAATGATAGTTCTTGAACGTGAGCTTTCCCGCCTGCACAGGCAGATAGATATCGTGACCACACCCTGCGGAGACCCCGTTGCAATGGTGCATTCCAACAACTCCACTACCGATCTCGATAGCTGGATAATACTCTTTGCTGTACTGTTGAAAAAGTGCGGATGCGTTATCTCCAAACCCGAGCTTTACGATATGCTCTAT
>JAZSGG010000103.1:0-5351 GCA_045532595.1 Oscillospiraceae bacterium
GATTGCACTAACATGAGCAGTCAATATACTAAAGTCTGTAATAGTCGCTCCAGCGGAAAGCATTACTAATAAATGACCGCATTCATGTAGAAGAATATATAAAGGCAAAACAATCAATACAGATAGCATAATGTATGCCACCGTTTTCATTTTTCTTTTCATAGTGATTTCCTCCGTCAAATTCTTATTTATCGGTGAGTTTATTTTACCACATCTTTCTCAAAAACTCAATACCACAAAGCAAAAGCCGCACTCATTTTCACGAATGCGGCTCAGATGTTATCCGTACATATCCTTTAGCTTCAATATGTTTTCTTCTATCCTTTTGATTATGCTTATGAATTCCTCGTCAGATTTTCCTGTGGGGTCTTCCAGCTCCCAGTTATCGTCAAAGGCTCTGCCGATAAAGGGACAGCCTACATTGCATCCCATAGAGATAGCGATATCGGGCTGCGGGATATCTGTTATGGTTTTGGAGTACTGCGTCTGCTCCATATCTATACCATACAGCTCTTTCATGAGCCTTACAGCATCCTGATTTATCTGCGGCTTTGTTTCTGTTCCTGCGGAGTATGACTCAAAAGCATCGGGCGCAAGGTGCTTTCCGAGAGCCTCTGCGATCTGACTGCGGCAGGAGTTATGTACACAGATAAACGCTATCTTTTTCTTTGGTTTGCTGTAAAACGGACACTCCTCCAGCCTGCATTGATTATTCATGTGCGAGCGTGAGCAGGTGACCTGTCCCAGCTTCATTTTTACGCCCAGCTTCTCCTCGGTGAATCTGACCGCTTCGATGATAGCGAGGTAAGAATCTCTTTTACAGCAACGAGGACCGCCGTTCTTTCCTATGGCGTCAAGTGCTCTGGCAGTCATCTGATTGGAAAGTCCCCAAGCCTCTCCTGCAAGCGGCGTTGCCTTTAGTGCGACCGAAACATACATACCCGTGCTGACGCCTGCACCGCAAGCACCCCAGAAGCCGCAGGCACCGCCGGGGACCTGCTTTCCTCTCCGTTGCATCTCATACAGTGCGGCTTTCAGGTCGATATCTCCGCCCGCATTCCTGTAAGCGGTCAGGAGCGCCGAGCCCACCATCGTGTGATGCTCGGGACCGTGCATATGGCAGGACGGCATAGACATCATTTCCTCCATGATCTCAACAGGGTCTTCAGACCTGCTGTTCAGGCATATCGAAATGATCCCGTCCATTCCGCTCGTGTGACATTCATCGCAGACAAAATGACCGTTCACACATCTTGTTTTACTGTTCTGCTTTTTGTGGCAAAGCTCGCACTCCATCGCTTCGTCAGTGGCAAGGTATTCAAGCGGCGCTTTGCAGATCAGACATTCTTCATTCATTCAGATCACCTCGGTGATTTTTCATTTATTATACCATGTCTTTCTATAAAACTCAATACCGTAGAGTAAAACCGCACTCGTTTTTATTGGTGCGGCTTGATATATGGTGTTTTGTGAATTGTGCTTTATCTCTCATCAGCTATCAATATAGCTCTGCATGGCGAACCATCTGCACCCGACAAATTCAACGGAGCGGCATTCAGGAAATAAACACCCTCCGAAACCTCCGCCAGACGAATGCCTTCAAGCAACACAACATCAGCACCTAAAAGCGTAAGATGCACTGCCATCGGAGCATTCTGCGGTCCGACTGTCTGAGGTTCATTGCCCAGTAGTAAAATATCAGAGGACGCAAACACCTTTGCCGCTTCAGATGATACCTCGACATCGCCCTTTATCAGAATTCTTTTTGCCGCTTCAGGGTTCTGTTTTTTCGCTTTTTCAATTATTTCCGCTGCATCATCTCCCGTGACGATACCTTGATGTTCTGCCACATAAGCCATTCCAACAAATGCTTCTAAGCATATATCATCAACAGTTTTCCCGTCTTTAAGGAAATGAAACGGCGCATCGATATGCGTGCCGTTATGAGCACACATGCTGAATGTGGTCAGATTATAAAAGTCGCCTTTTTCAATTAAACTGAGCATCTTTTTTTCAGGTGCAGGGTCGCCAGGATATACCTGACAACCGAAAACTTCCTGAGAAATATCGTAGATCTTCATTGCTTATTCTCCGCTTCAGATTTTTATGGGTTATTGCGCAAAAACCGCACTTGTTTTTACGAATGCGCTTGATATATGGTTTGGTAAATCGGGATTTGTTTATCTCTTCAAATATAAATTATATTCATACCTATCGCCTTGATACTCTTCTTGCTTTCTGAGTAACAATTCATTAAAACCCAAAGATCTATACATATGAATTGCTCGGAAATTATCATCTTCAACGCCAACAGTAAATTCACAATAACCTTTTTCTGTTAAGATTGAGAGAACTGTTTTCAGAAGATATGTCCCATAACCTTTATTCTGAAAATCTTCACGTACTCTAAATGCAAACATGTACGCCCGTTTGCCTCGTACAGCATAATTTTCATCACCACACTCATACATTACGTGAAGTTCACCTATCAAAACATCATTATCATATAAAACAAAGATATCAATAATCCCATTTTGAATATCATGCGTACATTCAGATATCATTTGTTCAACATCGTTATAATCAAATAGCTCTGTCAAAACATACAAATCATGTACTGCCAATTTCTCTATCTGCATTGTATTCACCCCACAAATTCTAATAATCTGATATTACCACATACGCATAAACTCAATACTGTAAAACAAAGCCGTACTTCAAAAAGTGCGGCTTGAATTTTACTGCGTTCTCCGCTTCACGATAGCCTCTGTAACACCCGTCAGCACAAGCTCGCCGTGCTGATTATACGCCTCGATGGTTATCTCCACAAGACCGTTGCGGGGATTCCGCTCCACGCAGGCGGTGATGGTAGCCCTGCCTGTCAGGACATCCTCGGCAAAAACGGGCTTCAGCCACTCTATCTTTGTAGACTTGCCTGCGATAAGCTCCGCGCCGAAAATATCCACCTCGAGATACCTCGCCCACACCGACATAAAGCTCATCACGCCTGGGGCGATAAGCCTGCCGAATGGCGTAGTCTTTGCGTATTCCTCGTCGGTGTGCAGGGGAATGTTGTCGTAGGTGCGTGCAAAATCCAGCATCTTTTCCTTTTCGATAACGGCAGGCGCGATCTCTATCGTCATGCCGAGGGTTATGTCTTCGAAGTACATTAAAGCTGTCCTCCTGTTCGATTGAAGTATTCTTCTGCCGCAACGTGAAAATGCGTGCAGGGGTCTGGCATATCGGGCGTAAATCCTGTCGCCTTGTAAATGCTCTGCGCCCTTGTGTTATGTTCCTTTGTGCCGAGGCTGAGGCACTTTGTACCCAGCACCTCAAAGGCGTATTTCTGTGCGAGGTACAGAGCCTCCTTACCGTAGCCCCTGCCCTTTTCAAGGATGGCGATACGCTTTAACTGAAGCTCAGCTTCGTAGTTCATAAGGTCACAGAAGATCATAATGCCGATGGGTGTTCCGTCCGCTTTTTCAATGATGGTCTGGAGCATATGCCCTTCCCCGAATTTCGCGATACGCCAGCCTAACGGCCAGTGTCCAACCCACGGGGAATTATCCTCGTCAAGCTCCACGCTTTCCATAAAATCAGCGTCCGCAAGGCTCGCCCTGCGGATAGTAAGCCGCTCGCCCTTAATCAGCACAGAGGTGTCCTCGGGAGCTTTCAGTCCGTTCAGGAAATCCCGCGCGTAATAGCCCTCAAATGTGGCAAGCTCCTCAGGCGTGCTGTTCTTTCCATATCCGTTTTTGTGAAGCTCTAAAAACTCGTCATAAGCGGATTTGTAGTGCGGGTTTTCGGTGAATATCTGTTGCAGTTCGGTGTTCATTTCGGGTGCTCCTGTCTGTGTAGCATTTTGCTTTGAATCATGGTTTAAGTGTAGCACATTTGTGAGGCTATGTCAATGTGTTAAGCAACAGATAGGATTTTTTCATAGCGAAAAGCAGTGTTTCATTTACTTAGCATTTTCAGACAATTCTCTTGCCTTTCCGATATGCGCATTGAAGCGTTCCTCACCCCGAACCGCATCAAACCACGGCCACGATTCCATATATTTCAGAATATCACTTGGCATTTGCCAGAATAACCACATATACGGGCACCATGTCTTGCTTCCGTCGGGCATATGAATCTCAACACTATTGGCTGAACCGCACTTATTGATCTTCGCACCGCCAAACAGATCGGATTCACCAAAGCCTAATAATGTTCCGTCGGGAATCTGGATCCATCTCTCGTACAGTACAAACGCCCGATCAAGCTCTGCAAAGCCCTCATCAAGTCGACCGCAGCCAATCAATGCACCTGCTTTTTTGACCGCAATATCCGCATACGCACCCAAAAGCACATCAGGTATCTTCCCGTCTGTCGAAAGTGCATCTATGACACGCAGCCTGATATCCATCAGCGTTACTGTTCGGTCAGGAGCATCAAACAGCATATCATTGTCAGGAGCAAAGTATTTCATATACTCACGACCGAGAAAATGCAATAGTATCATAAGGCTGTTGGCGGCATTCTGATTTTGATATGCCACGGAATTTTGTGCCACCCAATGCCGCTCTTCAAGAATTTCATCGGCTTGACTTGAATAAAATGCAGGACATTTCGACTGCCACGATTCCTGCCATTCCTTATCAGTACAGTTCACTGAATAGATCTCAATGGCATTTTGCCGAGTATACTCCCATGTGCATTCATTCAGAATCTTTTCGCATACTTCTTTAAGCAAATGATAATTTTCCTTACGGGTATCCGTGTTATTGTGAATGGCAAATGCCAATAACTCGCATACCTCAAAATCATTCGGATATTTCCGATAATATTCCTTAGCAAGTGCAAGCGAGTCAGGGCTGCTATGCGCTCCGTATCTTCTCTTAAAGCTTTCGATATCCGCTTGTCTGGTTGCCTCATCGTTGCCGATAAGCTCATCTACGGTAATATGAAAAAAATTTGCTATCTGCGGTAACAAGACTATATCGGGATATCCACCACGCTCCCAATTGGATACAGCCTGCGCAGATACACCAAGCTTTGAAGCCAGTTCTTCCTGCGTCAGCTTGTTTTTCTGGCGTTCACGAAGAATTACTTCTGAAATTTTCAAATCAATCATAAATTGTTTCTCCCTTCAAGCTATTAACTGAATAGAAACTGCGCAATTTCTGATTATATTTTATAATAACGCATAAGCAAAGTCAATAACTGCTGATGGGAGTTCTCTCAAGCGTTGTTTGAATTTTTCTTTGGTTGCTTTATACTTGTGTCAATTCAATCAGCAACATAAATGAAATGTGTCGTTTCATTTTTGTTACAAATGATTTATCGTCGGTTTTGTTTATCGCTTG
>JAZSGG010000022.1:0-7360 GCA_045532595.1 Oscillospiraceae bacterium
GGTGCATTTTAAAAGGGGATCAGTAGCAAACGTAATGGTTTTGCGCAGCAAAATCGCATTCCCATTAGGGGAATGCGAAATGGAGTTTGCGCCCCGCGTAAGCCGAGCATCGCTCGGCGTCGCTGGCAAATTCCGATTTGCTGAAATATACACAAATTTTTACCCTACGCTACCGAAATGATATGATTTGACGAAATTTTGATTTTGCGGCAGAACAATCTTGCAATTTACGGGCAAATGGAGTATACTGTGATATATAGATTTTTCGCAGGAGGACTGCTTTATGTATAGAATAGCAAGAAAAGAAGTGCTTAATCCGTTTGTGACGCTGATGGAAGTTGAAGCGCCGCTGGTTGCAAAAAAGGCGGAGCCGGGACAGTTCATCATTCTGCGTGTGGATGATGAGGGCGAGCGCATTCCGCTTACCGTTGCGGATTACGACAGGGAAAAGGGTACTGTTACTATAATCTTTCAGGTAGCAGGTGCCACTACAGAGAAGCTCAGCCATCTTGCAGAGGGCGAGAGCATACATGATTTCGTAGGTCCTCTCGGCACCCCCACACATACCGAGGGTCTGAAGAAGGTCGCTGTTATCGGCGGCGGCGTTGGCTGCGCAATTGCATATCCCGTGGCTAAGAAGCTGCATTCTCTTGGTGCTGAGGTACACAGCATCATCGGCTTCCGCAATAAGGATCTCGTCATTCTTGAAAAGGAGTTCGCTGCTGTCAGTGATGTTTCGGAGATAGTCACCGATGACGGCTCCGCAGGCACAAAGGGTCTTGTTACAGATGTGCTGAAGCAGCTCATCGAGGCAGGC
Organism: Oscillospiraceae bacterium; assembly: GCA_045532595.1. Classification (GTDB taxonomy): domain Bacteria; phylum Bacillota; class Clostridia; order Oscillospirales; family Ruminococcaceae; genus CAG-115. The sequence continues at coordinate 818 of JAZSGG010000022.1, forward strand.
AACGAGTATGACGAGGTGGTGGCTATCGGCCCGCTCGTCATGATGAAATTCGTATCAAAGCTTACTAAGGAATACGGCATAAAGACCGTTGTTTCCATGAATCCGATAATGATAGACGGCACGGGAATGTGCGGCGGCTGCCGCCTTACCGTTGGCGGAGAGACAAAGTTCGCCTGCGTGGACGGCCCTGAGTTTGACGGACATCTGGTGGATTTTGACGAGGCGATCGAGCGTGCCGCAATGTACAAGGATTTCGAGTCCCACAAACGTGAGGAGACCTGCAATCTCTACAAGAAGGAGGCAGAATAATGCCTAACATGAGCCTTAAAAAGAATGAGATGCCCGTGCAGGATCCGCTGATCCGCAGGAGCAATTTCGGCGAGGTGGCTCTCGGTTACACCGAGGAGCAGGCTGTGGATGAGGCGGAGCGCTGTCTCGGCTGCAAGCACAAGCCCTGCGTAGGCGGCTGCCCCGTTTCGATAGATATCCCTGAGTTCATCGCTAAGATCAAGGAGCGTGACTTCGAGGGTGCTTATCAGATCATTGCAAAGAGCAGCTCGCTGCCTGCGGTGTGCGGCAGAGTATGTCCGCAGGAGACCCAGTGCGAGAGCAAGTGTGTTCGTGGCATCAAGGGCGAGCCTGTGGCTATCGGCAGGCTGGAGCGCTTTGTGGCGGACTGGCACAATGCCCATTCCGAGGGTGTGGCGGAGAGACCTCAGCCTAACGGTCATAAGTGTGCGATAATCGGCGCAGGCCCCAGCGGTCTTACCTGTGCAGGCGACCTTGCGAAGATGGGCTATGATGTTACGGTATACGAGGCGCTGCATCTTGCAGGCGGAGTACTTGTATACGGCATCCCCGAGTTCAGACTTCCGAAGGCTATCGTTCAGCGTGAGATAGAGAACCTGCAGGCACTCGGCGTAAAGGTGGAGACAAACGTAGTCATCGGCAGAACGATCGAGGTGGATGAGCTTTTCCAGCAGGGCTTTGACGCAGTGTTCATCGGCTCGGGTGCAGGTCTGCCCAGATTCATGAACATCTCGGGCGAGAACCTGAAGGGCGTGTATTCCGCAAACGAGTTCCTCACCCGTGTGAACCTGATGAAGGCATATAAAGAGGATTCCGATACTCCCATCAAGAACAGCAGGAGCGTAGCGGTCGTAGGCGGCGGCAACGTTGCAATGGACGCTGCACGCTGCGCAAAGCGTCTCGGTGCGGAGAATGTTTATATCGTGTACCGCCGTGGCGAGGAGGAGATGCCTGCCCGTCTGGAGGAGGTACATCACGCAAAGGAGGAGGGCATCGAGTTCCGTACCCTCACGAATCCTGTGGAGATCCTCGGCAACGAGCATAAGTTCGTTACGGGCATGAAGTGCGTGGAGATGACTCTCGGCGAGCCTGACGAAAGCGGCAGAAGAAAGCCTGTAGTCAAGGAGAACAGCGAATTCGTGCTGGATGTGGACTGCGTTATCATGGCGATAGGCACAAGCCCCAATCCGCTCATCCGCAACACCACTGAGGGACTTCTCACCAACAAGCACGGCTGCTTTATCGCAGACGAACACGGACTGACATCCCGTGAGGGAGTATACGCAGGCGGCGACGCTGTAACAGGTGCTGCCACTGTCATTCTGGCAATGGGCGCAGGCAAGACCGCAGCCGCAGCGATGGATGAATATATCCGCTCCAAAAGCGAGAGATAAATCGGAATTTGAAACGCGGAGCGTTTCAAATTAATGAGGAATGAGGAGTGAGGAGTGAGGAATGAATGTGTCGGCTGACGCCGACAGATTTTAAAACGGCTGCGCCGTAACGCCGCACGGTATTGCGGCGTAGCCGCATTTTAATCCGTCCCCGAAGGGGACACCGAAATTCCTCATTCCTCATTCCTCACTGACTTTGATAAAAGTAGTACCCTCAGGAAAAGAATTTCTGAGGGTATTTCTGAGGGTACATTTTATTATAGTATAACTTCGATATCCAGCAGACGGATCAACTCAGCCGCTTGTAGGGTGTTTATTTTTGCGCCCTTCAGCTCACGCAGGTCTTCGGAGAGCATCATGCCGCTTATGGTGCAGTCGGAAAGATCCATGCCCTTCAGGGTGGTGCCGAAGAAATCCGTTTTGGAGAGGTCGGTGCAGAGGAAGCGGCTCTTCTTGAGTTTCACCTGTATGAAGGCGCTCTCTGCCATGTTGGCATCGGAAAGGGAAGTGCTTTCGAAAACGCAGTCGCTGAAGTTTGCGTAGCGATAGAAGCCGCTGCGGATATCGCACTTCCTGAACAGTGCTTTAGTGAAGCTGCAGCCGTTTGCGGAGCAATCGGTGAGGACGGTGTCACGGAAATATGCGCCGTTGAAGGTGCATTCTGCGAAGGTGCAGCCTGTAAGCTCGCAGCCGATGAAGGAGGCGCCTGTGAGATCACAGTTTTCAAAGCGGCAGTTCGTGAGCCTTGCACGGTTGAGGTCAACTCTCTGTGCGGAAATGTAGCAGATGCTTTCATCGGAGCATTTCAGATCATATATCGGCTCCTCGTTTTCGGCGGCGTTGCGTATGATATCTTCGGTCATAATGTCATTCCTTAGTGATTTATATAATGCTGTTACACCTGATTATACAACATTTTGACAGAAATTTCAATGTTTCAGAAAACTTTATAGACATTGTTCGATTATTAGTCTAACATCATCGTTAACCCGTTGACAAACGACGGTCGTCGTGTTATACTTTAAACTAGATAGTTATACATATTGTAACTTATTGGTGTGTTGTAAAAACGATTACACAAAGGAAACTCAGGAGGATATCTATGAACAAGAAGAGGTTTGCATTATTTACCGCAATTCTGATGGTAATTCAATGCTTCATCGGAGTACCGATTGCAGAGATCGGCGGTTCGTCGCAGCTGGTCGCATATGCGGATCAGAGCAATGCGGTATCTGTCGAGACAGCGGGCATGACTGTTTCGGCGCTCAATATCACGATCAACGGTCAGCCGCTCACCGAGGGCATGATCGTGCGAGACGGCGATATACTGGAATTTGAGTTTGACTGGGAGCTTCCCTCAAACTTCACCTATATGGACAGCACGTTCTATCTCGATCTTGTAAAGAATCTTTGCGGTGTCACACTTGATGAGGATACTATCAGTGTAGGCGATATCGCAGAGTATACAGTAAGCGGAACTAAGCTGTTCATCGACCTGTTTACAGGCTCGAGCGGCCGTTCGGGTTCCTGTAATCTCAGCGGCGTTATTGATCTCGAGGGCGTGGAGCATGACAGCGAGGGCGGCTTCATTCTCAAGGTCATCGATCAGGAAGTGCCTGTTGTTGCTCCTGAGCTTGTTCCCGGTCTCTGGGTGGATAAGAACAGCAGTGGCAATGTGTATAAGCAGGATGGCAAGTATTATCAGGATTTCACCATCACCATCGGCAGCAACGGTCAGCCTTCGCTGAACGTTGATCTGACAGATATCGTTGGTTCTGATGTTTACAAGTCCATAACAAATCTTTCTGTACGCACAAATTCTGTTGCTGCGGCTGATTACACAGGCTACACTATCAACGATATGGATATCTCTGACGGCTCCTTCAGCCTCAGCTTCAATGAGGTTGGTGTTGGTTATGGAGATCAGGTGATCGTCACATATTCCGCAGAGCTGGACATGGCAAAGGTGCAGGCTGATTCTCTTACAGACACTGAGAGAAAGAACACAGCTACCGTAACCAGCGGCACACAGGAAAAATCCGACTCCGCATTATATTATGCATATTTCCCCTCTGTAGGCAAGAGCGGTAAATACGATCCCGCTACAGGCGAGATAACCTGGACTATCACTATCTGGCCCAATCTCTATGCAGGCGAGGAGTTCGTTATTACTGACATCCCCGATGCTAACTGCCTTGCAGGTGCTGAGGCGTATTTCGGCCCTGATCTCTCTATCTCCTCCTCTGAGCTTACTCCTAAGGCTGATGGTTCCTATGTTATTACATATACTTCCCCCGTTTCCGATTCCGTAAAGGAATCTCTGCTTGCTACAGACGTGGCAAACAAGGTCAATGTTGAATATCCTGTCATAGGCTATGAAAAGGAAGCCGAAGGCAAGGCGACCGTTCCCGGCACTATAGGCGATTTTGTTGACAAGACATTCACAGGCCCTGTTGATGATAAGATCACATGGAATATCCATGTGGATGTTCCCAAGGATCAGAACGTTACAGGTGTTCAGATAACCGATAAGCTCTTTTTCGATGACACTGCAGCATATAACGATTATGTCGGCGCAGGCAAGCCTATCAATCTTCTTATGGATTCGCTGAACGTTGTAGTAACCGTTGACGGCGTTGCACAGACTCAGTATTCCGTTGTTTATGTAGAAAATATGATGGAATACAGACTCGTTACCATGGCTGATGGTAAGTACACATCCTGTATAGGTAAGGTGGCCTATTTTACCGATGGCTATATCAGCTTCGAAATGTTCGACGCAGCAACCACTATCTGCCAGCCCGACGGATCCTGGCAGAGTGTGCCTGCGGGAATCTTCAGCGATAATTTCGGCAAGCAGATCGAGATAGATCTTTCTATTGATTCTACTTATGATAACTCGGTGATCGTCGTATCAAACCAGGGCGGTTCCACAATCACCATTGACGGCACTAATGTTTCCGACACAGATGTCGAGCGTTATGTGAAGGAATATGACTCCGAGAAGATCCCCTACGATCCTAATTGTATCAAGAAGGCATACACGGAAATTGAGAATGCGCTTTATCCTCTTGCGTGGATGGTAAAGGTATCCTCCTCTCACTATGAGATCGGCGACAAGATCGTTATTACAGACACCATCCCCGATGGCTACAAGTACATTGATGGCAGTGCTGCACCGTATTTCCATAAGGTCGACGGCGATATCTGGTGGGCGGCTGACCTTGCATATTATGAAAACGCATTCGAGGTGACCACAGCAGGCAACACCGTGACATTTACTGTTACAGTTGATGAGCCTCTGCGTGATATCCTGATGATGAGAAACCTCTACACCCTGAAGATCGGCTATGCTACCGAAATGACTCAGGAAGGCTTTGAGGATTTCGTTGCAGGCGGTCTCAGCAAGACCTACACCAACAGTGCTGACATCACTATCACTGACAGAGACGGCTCTACCACCGAGTACACAAACACCGTATCCGCTTCCCAGACAGTTGAGATCGACCCTGCCGATGTTGTGACCAAGGATGCCACAAATGAGGGCAAGGAGGCTGACAAGAAGTTCTACGCAGAATATTCTGTTGTTATCAATCCTGAGCTGATGAAGCTTAATGCTGGCAACACCTTCTCTGCAACAGATACTCTCGGCTCCAACCTTACACTGGTAGGCTCTCCCGTTATCACACCTGATGACGGAATCACAATTACCACAACAGGTCAGGCCACCACATTTGAGGGCCTGAAGGATGAAACAAAATATACCATCACCTATAAGGTGCAGGTAAAGCAGATCTATAAGAACCAGGCCCCCCGGGATGATCAGCCTGATGATCTGGCAGATCTCTTCGGCAACACTGTTGAGGTTACTCTTGCAGGTTCCAGCAAGGTTGGCAGCAGCGAGATGCTGAAATCCAGTACGTACCGTTCCGATGGCAGCTATGTGTTCGATGAGCAGGAGAAGTCCATCACCATCAGCGGTTCCAAGGTGTGGCTGAATGAGAATATCCACACCGGCGCACGTCCCTCCAAGATCGTTATCAAGGTAACAAGAACAGGTAAGCTGGCTGACAATGCCGATGTGGAGCCTCTGGAGCTTATTTATGAGGTGGATTCTTCCCTCGCAGACAGCAACGGAAACTGGTCTTATACCATTAACAACCTCACGACCAAAACAACCGACGGTACTTCCTATGTTTACGAAGTTACCGAGGTGATCGTTGACGGTTATTCTGTGACTTACAGCACTGAAAAGACAAATATCGGTAAGGATCTTGAGGATGAGAGCGTATACGATCTTGACATCAAGAACACCTTTACCGCAGCTGATACCGAAGTCGGAGATCTTGAAGTTACAAAGCTGTGGGTAGGCGGCACAGAAGCCGACAGACCTGCTGAACTGAAGATCACACTGAAGGATACCGAAGGCAATAACTACGGCACAAAGATCATCACTTCTTCAAATACTACTGTAACATTTGAGGATCTGCCGCTGTATGTATACTCTCGTGACACTGATGACACTCTGATCAGAAATCCCAGAAAGTACATCGTTATTGAGGGTGTTGATAATGCCGCTAATGCAGAGCTGCTGGCAAACTTCACCGAAACAAATCCCGGCGAGTTTGATCTTGTTACTGTATCAAGCGTAAATATTACCAATACATTCAAGACATCCGATCCTGAACCTGATCCCGATCCCGATCCCGATCCTGATCCTGACCCTGACCCTGACCCTGAACCTGATCCCGATCCCGATCCCGATCCTGATCCTGACCCTGACCCTGACCCTGATCCCGATCCTGATCCCGATCCTGATCCCGATCCTGATCCTGATCCC
>JAZSGG010000074.1:0-7949 GCA_045532595.1 Oscillospiraceae bacterium
GTCTGGGGCTGTCGATGAAGGTGTTGCGGTGCATGACTCCGTATCTCACGAACTCCGCATTTTCAAGTCCCGGGATCATGGAGAATACACGCTTCTGCTCGCCGAATTTGAGATTCGTCTGGAAGCCCACGAGATTGTACATCGTGCCTTCCTTGTTCTCCTTGCGAAGCTGCACAGCCGCCCAAGGGCGGTGACCTGTCCTCGGGTCAGTGAGACCCACAGGCTTCATGCAGCCATAGCGCACGCTCTCGATGCCTCTCTTTGCGAGGACCTCAACGGGCATACAGCCCTCGTACACCGTGAGACCCGAATTTTCTTCGGGGCGGTCGAACTCCTTCAGCGGAGCGGACTCCGCATGGATGAGCGCCTCGTAGAAAGCCTCGTATTCCTCTTTGTTCATCGGGCAGTTTATATAATCAGCGTCGCCCTTGTCGTATCTTGTCTGATAGAACGCCTTGGTGAAATCTATGCTCTCTGCGGTAACGATGGGAGCCGCAGCGTCAAAGAAGCTCAGTCCCTTGCCGCAGATGCCCTGTATCTTCGCAGCCAGAGCGTCAGAGGTCAGCGGACCTGTGCAGATGACTGCATTTCTTTCGGGAAGCTCAGTCACCTCGCCCTCTATCACCCTGATGTTCGGATAGGAGCGCACGAGCCTTGTCACCTCGTCCGAAAACTCCGTGCGGTTCACCGCAAGCGCACCGCCTGCAGGAACAGCCGTTTTTTCCGCCGCCTCGAGAACGACCGAGCCTAAACGGCGCATCTCCTCTTTCAGGAGTCCGCAGGCGCTGTCAACTCGTGCAGCCTTCAGGGAATTGGAGCATACAAGCTCCGCAAAGCCCTGATATTTATGCGCAGGTGAATATTTCTGCGGCTTCATCTCATACAGCTCCACATCAAATCCACGCTTTGCGAGCTGCACTGCCGCCTCGCAGCCTGCGAGACCTGCACCTATAACCTTAACCGTCATGTCTTATCCTTTGTATTATCGAGGGGACGCTCGTAGGAGCAGCCCTCCTTTGCACAGTATATCTTGCCGAGCTTGCCTGTCTTCTTGAACAGCGTCTTTCCACACTCGGGACACTTCTCTGCCATGGGGAGATCCCAGGTCATGAAGTTACAGTTCTGATAATCCTCACAGCCGTAGAAAGGCTTGCCCTTCTTGGACTTCTTTGCAAGCATCTTCTTGCCGCAATTTGGGCAGCTGCCGCCTGTCTCAGTTACTATCTTCTTTGTGAACTTGCACTCAGGGAAGCCTGAGCAGCCGAGGAACTTTCCGAAAGGACCGATCTTGATGACCATGTTCTTTCCGCACTCCTCGCAGACGATATCGGTAGGCTCATCGGGCACCTTCACACGCTTGCCCTCCATATCGTTCTCAGCCTTTTCAAGAGTCTTTGCAAATCTGCCGTAGAAATTCTTCAGTATCTGCACCCAGTTTACTGTACCCTTTTCGATGTTATCGAGTTCTGTCTCCATCTTTGCTGTGAACTTCACATCAACGATGTTATCGAAATGCTCCTTCAGCAGGTCTGTGATGACCTCGCCGAGGGATGTGGGCTTCAGCTGATTGCCACTCTCACGCTCAACATAATGCCTGTCGAGGATGGTGGAGATGGTGGGCGCATAGGTGGAAGGTCTGCCGATACCGTTTTCCTCCAGCTCCTTGATAAGAGATGCTTCATTGTATCTTGCGGGCGGCTGTGTGAAGTGCTGGTTGCCCGACACATCCTTAGCCTTCAGCTTCTCGCCCTTTGTAATTACGGGAAGCGCACCGCCCTGCTCGCTGTCGCCGTCCTTGCTCTCCTCATACAGCTTTGTAAAGCCGTCGAACTTCACGGAATAACCGCTTGCCTTGAACAGACATCCTGCAGCGTCGATATCAACTGATACTGTATCCATAACTGCATTCTGCATCTGGCTCGCCATGAATCGCTCCCATATCAGCTTGTAAAGCTTGTACTGGTCACCTGTAAGTGCGGATTTCAGCTTATCGGGAGTAAGGCTCACCGTTGTGGGACGAATAGCCTCATGCGCATCCTGGGCATTATTCTTGGAGCGGTATGTCCTCGGCTTTTCAGGGAGATAATCCGCACCGTACAGCTCCTTGATAAGCTCTGCGGCAGCAGCCTTCGCCTCGTCCGAGATACGCAGGGAGTCTGTTCTCATATATGTGATAAGACCCACAGCGCCCATGCCTGGAACTTCGATACCTTCGTACAGCTCCTGAGCAGCCTTCATCGTTCTGCGTGCCTGGAAGGAGAGCTTTCTGGAAGCCTCCTGCTGAAGAGTGGATGTTGTAAAGGGAGGTGCAGGCTGCTTCTTGCGCTGGGACTTTTTCAGTCCAGTAACGATATAATCCGCACCCTGAAGTCTTGCAAGTATCTGATTTGTCTGTGCTTCGTCTGCCAGCTCTATCTTCTCGCCGTCCACCTCTGCAAGCTTTGCAGCAAAGGCTCTCTTGGAAGAGGCCGCCACCAGCTTTGCGTCAATGCTCCAGTATTCCTGAGAAACAAAGCTTCTTATCTCGTTCTCTCTGTCAACGATAAGACGTACCGCAACGGACTGAACACGGCCTGCGGAAAGTCCTCTGCGGACCTTCTTCCACAGGAACGGAGAAAGCTTATATCCCACGATACGGTCGAGGATACGTCTTGCCTGCTGAGCGTCCACGACATCGGTATCGATGCAGCGGGGATTGCTCATACCGCTCTGGATTCCGCTCTTTGTGATCTCATTGAAAGTAACACGCACGGGAGCCTTCTCATCGATATTCAGCAGATGCGAAAGATGCCATGCAATTGCCTCGCCCTCTCTATCAGGGTCAGTTGCAAGATAGATGGTATCGCTGCTCTTGGCGTGCTTTTTAAGCTCTTTTATTATCTCGGATTTATCCTTCATATTGACGTACTGCGGAGCGAAATCATGCTCGATATCAACGCCCAGCTTAGACTTCGGCAGATCTATAATATGACCTGTGGAAGCGATAACGTCATATCCGTCACCGAGATATTTCTTAACTGTTTTTGCCTTGGAAGGCGACTCTAATATTACAAGATTTGCCACTTGTTATCCCCCAGATTTTATAATTTTGTACCTGACTTATGGTAAGCATCGCAAAGCCGAAAGTGTCGGCTTCGGGTTTTGCGATGCTTTCTGCTTCCCTGCAGAAAGTCACGCTGTCACTTCTTTGACAGCTCCCATATCATTACGGTGGCAGCAGCCGCAGCATTCAGCGACTCGGCGCCCGTGATGGGTATATACAGACCGCCCGTGCAGGCCGCCTTTGTTTCCTGTGTGATGCCTGCGCCCTCGCTGCCGATGACTATAGCAGACCTTTCACTGAAGCGGATATCGCCCAGCTTCTGCGCCGTTTCATCCAGCATGGAGCCGTAAACATCATAGCCCTGCTCACGAAGCGCCGATATCCTCAGCGGAACATCGCACACCTCACAGGGTATCCTGAACACGCTGCCCATTGAAGCCCTCAGCACCTTTGGCGAGAATATGTCTGCGCACTTCTCGGAAAGAAGAACGCCGCCCATACCAAACGCCTCCGCTGTACGGATTATCGTGCCGACGTTGCCGGGATCCTGAACCCCATCAAGGATGACCAGTCTGCCCTCGGGCAGCTTTCCGCCATCCCTGCGGCGTATCTCCGCAAACAACCCCTGAGGAGCCTTCGTATCGGAAATATATTCCGCTATATCCTGAGATATTACCGCACTGCTCTCTGCCGCTGCTATCAGCTTTCCCGCAGCAGGGTATTTTTCCAGTGCCTTTTCGGTGTAAAGGAGCGTTACGATCTCCATCCCGCAGCTTGCAGCTTCGCCACAGAGGTGATCTCCCTCTATGACGAAAACGCCCAGCTCAGTGCGCAGTTTTTTGTCCTTTGCAAGCTCCTTAAAACGGCGAACAGTGTCGTTTTTCCTTGATGTAAGCTCCATCCGATCAAACCCCCTACATAGCGAAAAATCTCACGTCCCGAAAATCAAGACGTGAGATATATCCCGATTAAAGTGCAGCCTTAGCCTTCTCAGTCAGAGCTGTGAAGCCTGCAGCGTCGTTGATTGCGATCTCGGAGAGCATCTTTCTGTTGAGTGTGATGCCAGCCTTCTTGAGACCGTTCATAAATGTAGAGTAGTTCATGCCGTTAGCCTTGCAGCCTGCGGAGATTCTGGTGATCCAGAGTCTTCTGAAATCTCTCTTCTTCAGCTTTCTGCCAACGTATGCATACTGACCGGACTTCATTACGGCTTCCTTAGCAGTCTTGAACAGTCTGCTCTTACCGCCCCAGTAGCCCTTTGCCAGCTTTAATGTCTTATTTCTTCTCTTACGAGTAGCGAGTGCGCCCTTAATGCGTGCCATGTTTCATTACCTCCTAGTTTTTTCTGCGGAAACGCTTATTCCGCGTTGTTCTTATTTGTACGGAATAAGGCTCTTAACTGCAGCTACGTTGGTAACGTCTGCATATGCGCCTGCTCTTAATCCTCTCTTGCGCTTTGTGGACTTCTTGGTAAGAATGTGACGCTTGTTGCAGTGTGCCATCTTAACCTTACCTGTCTTTGTCAGCTTGAAACGCTTCTTAGCTCCGCTGTGTGTCTTGATCTTAGGCATTTTTGTATCCTCCTTGAGATTTTCTTTTAAAGTGCAGATCTTACTTCTTGGGACTGAGCACTACTGCGTAGTTCTTGCCCTCGAGCTTGGACGGCTTCTCGGAACCGCCGTACTCCGATACGGCATCCATGAATCTCTTCATCAATTCTTCGCTGAGGTTCATGTGAGACATCTCTCTCGCACGTCTGAAGCGGATGGTGACCTTGACCTTGTCGCCATTCTGAAGAAACTTGATACAGTTCTTTACCTTGATGTTGAAATCATTGGTGTCGATGTTAAGGGACATCTTGATCTCCTTGACCTCGGCCTGTTTCTGATTCTTCTTGGCTTCCTTTTCCCTCTTGGTCTGCTCGAAACGGTATTTGCCGTAATCCATGATGCGGCATACCGGAGGATTGCCGTTGGGAGCGATAAGCACCAGATCGAGGTCAGCCTCGATAGCCTTATCAAGTGCGTCAGCCGTAGCCATAATGCCGAGCTGCTCGCCCTCTACGCCGATTACTCTTACTTCCTTTTCACGGATCTCCTCATTGATGAGCTGTTCTTTAGTGCCGATATTGAAGCACCGCCTTTCCATTTAAAATCATCATGCTCTCAGAAATAAAATAAGCGCGAGTACACACTACTCACGCTTAACAGAAATGCCCTGAGGCTTTATTCACATTAAGATGACCACGCCTGACTGAATAAGCGCCGGCGGGTGAGAGTGTGGTGGCTCTGCTTTATTACTCAATAATTATACAACATACAAAACAATTTGTCAAGGGGTTTTTAAAAATATTTTTATAATTCTGTACTTTTGGCTGAAAATATGCTAAAATATATTAAAACCACCTGAAAGGAGCGTGCTTAACATGGCTTTCTACATACCCTCAAGAGTATACAACAAGCTAAAATGCTTATACCAGGAACGCATCGTCATCGTTTCCGCTTCTGAAGGCTACGGAAAGAGCGGCATAGTGCGTGAGTTCGTCCGCCGCTCACGTCCCGAAGGTATCTCCTGCCGTTTTATAAGAGACGCCGTTAACGCCAACGACTGTTTTTCCAGAATATGCACGATACTGCTCGGACACAGCGAATCCATCCCCACCACCGCTTCCGACTACAACAGGATGTGCAGTCTGTTTGCGTCCGCAACACCCGAAAAGCGGCTAGTGCTGATACTGGACTGCCCCGGTGCTACGGACATGCTGCTCGGAAACCTTTACTGCACCTGGCTTTTTCTGAGATTTTCCCCTATAAACATAACGCTTGTCACAGATGAACTAAGCTATTTCAACAGGATGCTGGCGGACTCCTGCTCCATCAGGATAATCAGCGAGAACGAACTGGCACTCACTCTGTCTGAAGCCACAGAGCTTTTCAACATGTCCGACACTGATACCACAAATCTTGAAAGCATCTATCCCCACACACTGGGACAGATGGCAAGGCTGAGACTATGTCAGCTGCTGGTGAAGCGCGGCGAAAACATTGATTCTTACGACACCTCTGATCTGATGTACAACGCCATCCTGACGCAGCTTGACCGTTCACAGAGCTTTGCCGCATTGTGCGCCGCTTCTCTTGACAAAATTGACGAAATCACACTGGATATTCTTCGTTCCGAACCCGTTCTGGTTGAATATTTCGGCAGAAGCGCCATGCAGACGCCTGAGATATTTGCGGGAATCCGTGACATAAGAAAAATACTGCCAATGATCTCCCTCAACGAGCGTACCCGCAGCTGGAAATCTCACATTTCCTTCAAAAGAGCCGCATATCAGGCATTTCTTCGGATGCCTGACGAAGTGCAGGCTGCACTGCATCGCTGCTCCGCAAAGGAATACATGCGTGAAGGCAAGACCTTCAGGGCATTTACACATTACTATATGTCAGGCGATCTTATCGCCGCTGCATCAGTTCCTACAGAAGAAAACGTCTCACTGGATCTGCTGATGCGCAGCAAGGACTTCTTACTGGACTTTGCAGAAAATTGTCCCCTTGACTGCAAGCCGATCATACCGAGACTTCTCAGGATACTCGCCCTGCTGATGCTTACGCCTTATCGTGAGCGTATCAACTACAAATTCGACGAGGTGCTAGCGCATATCAACACCTCCCACGCCTACACACGCAGAGAGCGCCGTAAAATGCTGTGCTATGCGCACGCTTTAAGAACATACGAAAATTTCTACTTCATCGAGAAAATGGGCAACAACATAAAGCTCGCCTATGAATATTACTCAGGCTCTTCCATCGGTACTCCGCCATTGTATACATGGGCACTGTATGTTCCCTCGGTATTCTCTCTTATACACCGCTATGAACTCCCGATACAGACCGAAGCGGAACAATTCTCACGTTATCATAGCATGTACACTGAAATGATCCACCACGGCGAGCATGTTGTGAGCCTGTACAACGCCGAGGTATACTATTACACAGGCAATCACGAAGAAGCGCTTATGCGTGCGCAGGATGTGGTGGAGAAATGCCAAAGGGAGCTGTATCTGCCAACAAAGATCGCTGCACTGAACACGGTCGGAAAGAGTGCATTGCTGCTTGGATATTACGACCTTTTCATGAACGCCCTGAACGAGCTGGCAGATATTAAAAAGCGCTACTCTACTACCGAGATCAGTGAAATGGTTGCATTATGCATGGCACGGCTCTGCTGCATGAGAATGGGTACAGATGAGGATATATGGGAGATCAGCTCCAAAAAGGACGAAGAGGTGCTTCTCAATCGCTACACAGCGCCATTCTATTTTTATGTGCGCTGCTATGCGATGCTTTCCCACAAAGAATACCGCATGTTGATAAACAAGAAAGACTACTACAGTCAGGCAGCAAACGATGTGCGCAGTGAAACACTGGCGCTGTGCTACGACATGGCAGCCGCAGTGGCACATCTTACGCTGGGCGACGGTGATACAGCAATGAAGCTTATGGCTGAGACCCTTGACATTTTCGATGGTTCGGGTGTTATAACACCTGCTGCAGAGCTTTGTATTCTGAATCCGCAGCTTTTTGAGTTCTCACTGCAGAATCTTCCTAAAAAGTACCATGCATTCCTGAAAAGAGTGCTTGAACTCGGAAAGCACTATCGCCGTAATATGGAGTCAGTCCGCACAAGGGAACTTACCGAAACGGGCAGCATCATGCAATATACCGACAACTCACTCACACTCATAAATGATATGCTTGATGAAAAGGAGCCGCTGCGCAAGAAGCTTGATCTCACACGCTCAGCCATGAAGTATGCGCTCTGTGCCGCTCAGGGATACTCCAACGAAAAGACCGCCAAGATTTGCAACACCTCCATCAACAGCGTAAAAAGCAGTCTGAAACGC
>JAZSGG010000050.1:0-34695 GCA_045532595.1 Oscillospiraceae bacterium
CTATGAGAAGGGCCTGATCTACCGTGGCGAGCGCATCATCAACTGGTGCCCCCACTGCGAGACCTCCATCTCCAACGCCGAGGTGGACTACGAGGAGCAGAACGGCCACTTCTGGCACATCCGCTACCCCCTGGTGGGCGGCGGCGGATACGTGGAGGTCGCCACCACCCGTCCCGAGACCCTGCTGGGCGATACCGCCGTTGCAGTTCACCCCGAGGACGAGCGCTATACAAACCTTGTTGGCAAGATGCTGAAGCTCCCTCTGACAGACAGAGAGATCCCCATCGTTGCTGACGAGTACGTTGATAAGGAGTTCGGTACAGGCTGCGTAAAGATCACACCTGCTCACGACCCCAACGACTTTGAAGTAGGTAAGCGCCACGGTCTTGCCCTCATCCACATGATGAACGATGACGCTACTATCCGCTCCGATGTTGGCGGCAAGTACGCCGGCATGGACAGATACGAAGCAAGAAAGGCTATGGTTGCCGATCTGGAAGCTCAGGGTCTGCTGGTTAAGGTAGAGCCTCACAAGCACAACGTTGGCTGCTGCCAGCGCTGCGGCACAACTGTTGAGCCTCGTGCAAGCTATCAGTGGTTCGTTTCCATGAAGGAGCTTGCTCAGCCTGCTATCGACGTTGTAAAGAGCGGCGAGCTGAGATATGTTCCCAAGCGTTTCGAGAACGGCTACCTCTACTGGATGGAAAACATCCGTGACTGGTGTATCTCCCGTCAGCTGTGGTGGGGTCACAGAATCCCCGCATACTACTGCCAGAACAAGGAATGCAACCACACCGAGATCACTCTCGATGGCATTTCCGTATGCCCGAAGTGCGGCGCTGCAATGAAGCAGGATGAGGATACCCTCGATACATGGTTCTCCTCCGCTCTCTGGCCCTTCTCCACAATGGGATGGCCCGAAAAGACTCCCGAAATGGAGTACTTCTACCCCACAACCACCCTGGTAACAGGTTACGATATCATCCCCTTCTGGGTTGCAAGAATGATTTTCAGCGGCCTTGAACACACAGGCGTTAAGCCCTTCAAGGATGTACTTATCCACGGTCTCGTTCGTGACGAGCTGGGACGTAAGATGTCCAAATCCCTCGGCAACGGTGTTGATCCTCTGGAGATCATCGACAAGTACGGCGCTGACGCTCTCCGTCTCACTCTGGTTACAGGTAATGCTCCCGGTAACGATATGCGCTGGACAGAGACTAAGGTAACAAACTCCAGAAACTTCGCAAACAAGCTCTGGAACGCATCCAGATACATCCTCATGAACCTGCCTGAGGACTTCGACAAGGCAATTCTCCCCGAAAATCTCCCCATCGAGGACAAGTGGGTACTCAGCCTGTTCAACGACGTTGTAAAGAATGTTACTAACAATCTGGAAGCTTATGAGCTGGGTATCGCAGTTCAGAATCTCACCGACTTCATCTGGGATATCTACTGCGACTGGTACATCGAGCTTACAAAGCCCAGGATCGCTGCAGGCGGAGAGACTGCTCTCGCTGCACAGAACGTTCTGGTATACATCATGCAGGGCATCCTGAAGCTTCTGCATCCCTTCATGCCCTACATCACCGAAGAGATCTGGGCGTCTATGCCCGGCGCCGAAACAGAGAGCATCATGATCTCTGTATGGCCCGAGTACGATGAGAAGCTGCACTTCGCAGCCGAGCAGGATGAGTTCAGCAAGATCGTTGACGTTATCAAGGCTATTCGTGTACAGCGCAATGAGCTGAATGTTCCTCCCTCCAAGAAGGTAACAATGATCGTTGAGACAAAGTTCACCGAACTGTTCAAGAGCTGTCAGGCATTCTTCGAGAAGCTGGCAGGTGCAGGCGAATTCACAGTTACCGATGCCGTTTCCGACACCGAGGGTATGATGACTGTTGTTTCCGACAGCGCTCGTGTATTCATGCCTATGGGCGAACTGGTTGACAAGGAGAAGGAGCTTGCTCGTCTCGAGAAGGAAAAGAAGGCAGCAGAGAAGGATATCGAATTCCTCTCCAAGAAGCTGAACAACCCCGGCTTCCTTGCAAAGGCTCCCGCTCAGCAGATCGAAAACGAGCGTGCAAAGCTTGCAAAGGCTGAGGAGAAGATGGCAAAGATCAACGAATCTATCGCAGGTTTAAAATAATCAGGAATTAAGAGTGCGGAAAGAGGCATTATAGTAATATTCCTCTTTCCCACTCAGATGTAAAGGAGGCTACTATGGCTAACCTCACACTGGTAGTACTTGCCGCAGGCATGGGAGCACGATTCGGCGACCGCATAAAGCAGCTGGAGCCGCTTGGTCCTTCCGGCGAGCTGCTTATTGATTACTCAGTATATGATGCAATCAAAGCTGGCTTTGACCGTGTTGTATTCATAATAAGAAAAGACATCGAACACCTGTTCAAAAGCACCATCGGCGAAAGAACAGCTCAGCACATCAAGGTTGAATATGTATACCAATCCGTAGAAGATCTTCCTGTAAGAAACGGAGATTTTCCATCACGCACAAAGCCTTGGGGTACAGCTCACGCACTCTGGTGCTGCCGTGACGTACTGGACGGCCCGTTCGCAGTAATAAATGCAGATGACTTCTATGGCAGAGATGCTTTCCTTCGCCTGGGCGGATTCCTTGAAAGCTTCAAGGCAGACGGTTGTTCCGTAGGTTTCATGCTGAAAAATACCCTTTCCGATCACGGCGCCGTAAACCGTGGAGTATGTAAAACCGACGACAACGGACTTCTTCGCAGTGTGGAGGAAACAAAGGGCATCATCCGTGGCGCAGACGGTGCCATCACCGGCACCTACAGAGGTGAGACCCGCACGCTTGACGAGTACGATACCGTATCCATGAGCATGTGGGGTTTCGGAGCAGATTTCATGCCAAAACTGGAACGTCATTTCTCCGATTTCCTGAAAACGCTTCAGCCAGATGAGCCTAAGGCCGAACTTACTATAGCCGATGCGGTTGATGCCGAGATACGCAGCAGCGGATACATGATGCTAAATCTGACAACGGACAGCAGATGGTTCGGCATAACATATGCCGCAGACGTCGAGCAGGCTAAGCTCACCTTGATAAAGAGCGTGCAGAACGGCACATACACAAACCCACTGTGGTAAATGCAGACCATTATAACAGCATTGGAGTGAGATTATGATTATTGTACCGGTAGATAACCTGCGAGAAGGCATGGTGCTTGCAAAAGATGTAGCATCTACATCTGCAACCGATTACCGCACACTGCTTATGCGTGGCACCTTCCTTACATCGGAAATGATCGTCATGCTTAGCAAAAAGGGCATCAAATCCGTTCACATCGTAGGCGATAAAGAGGCGGTAATGGCTGAGACTGCTCACCATCAGGAACTGATGGAAGAAGCAGAGCTTATCCTCATGGAAGAGGAACTGCCGATAATGGCAGATGAGCCGATCACCCCACCTGCAGAGCCTACGCCTGAAGAGATAAAAAACCAGCACATCAGCCATGCGCTGACTGAGCTGAATAATATCTTTGACGAGAATCATGAAGTCAAAGAGCTTTCTCAGGAGGCTGTAGAAAAGGTAAACGACATCGCAGATGATATCCTTGTGGATATCGCAAACGACGCCACCTACCTCGGCAATCAGATGATCGCCCTGCAGAACTATGATGATTATACATATAAGCACTGCCTGCGTGTATCAATGCTCGCGACCAGCGTTGCAGCAAACCTCGGTCTTTCCAAAAAGGATACGAAAGAGGTCATCGTTTCTGCGCTGCTGCATGATATAGGCAAATCCAGCATAGACCATGAGATCATAATCAAACCCAGCAAGCTTACTGATAAGGAGTTTGAGGAGATCAAACGCCATCCGCATATCGGATATAATATCCTCAAAAACAGCGGTACAGATAATTTCAGCTCCAATATACTTTCAGGAGTACTTTTCCACCACGAAAAGTATGATGGTTCGGGATATCCCACGGGCATCTGCGGCAAGGATATTCCGCTTATCGCTCGCATCATTGCCGTGTGCGATGTTTTTGATGCCCTCACTTCCAACCGCCCCTACCGCAAGCCCTGGTCTGTGGCAGAGGCCGAAGAATACATTCTCGGAGCCAGCGGCGCACACTTCGATTTCGATGTAACTTCCGCTTTCCTGAGAGCATTCAATCCATATCCTATTGGCACGATGGTAAGTCTTTCTGATGGAAGACATGGTCTGGTTATTGAGAACAATCAGAACGTGCTGCGACCCACCGTTCGCATTCAGGGCGAACAGAGCGGCGAGGAGATCGACCTCAGCTCGGATTTCCGATTCCTGTCGCTGATGGTTACAGGTATTTACGGAGGACAGTATCCTAAGTTTGCTGAGTAATTTATAGGAGCATAAAATGGACGATAACATCCAAATTAAGCTTCACTGCGGAGGCGGTGAATTATACCGTATGCTGATAGGTATAGGCTTTTTTGTTCTGATGATATGGCTATGTCTTGTGATACACGCCTTTTCATGGGGCGGACTCATTGCTTTTCTTGTAGCATTAGGGTTATACATTGCTGTTTTAGTTGCTTATGAGAAAAAGCCTCAGGTCATAACAGCAGATAAAGATCAGCTGAATTATCAGCATTTCAGCAGCAAGTCCATCAATCTTTCCGATATAAAAAGACTGGTCTGCGAGCCATATTCGGTGCGTTCAAGATATGATACGCTCCAATATATCAAGCTTATTATCGTAACCGCAGATGACGAGCTCGAACTTCACGATCGCATCGACGCAAACAAAATGCTGACTAACAAGCTTGAATCAAAGGAAACCGATATACCGCTTATCAGACTGTACGAGTTCCTTAAAGAAAAAACAGGCTTGTACAGTGATATATCATCCGAAGAATAAACATATCCCCCGAAAAGTCATCACTCTTTTCGGGGGATATCTATTATAAAATATAATCTATGATCATGCTTTTCTGACACGATCAAATTCTTTTTCTGGAATCAACGAAAACAGAACATCATATGTGTCATAATTCGACCCAATCTCACATACTACGCCATCTATGTTAAGCTTGATCACAGTCTTTCGATTGTCCTTGCTGATATTCTGAGTTTTAATAGCTGTCTGAGTCACCTTTCCAGTATATTTATCCTGCTTGACAGTGCCGCCGCTTACTCTGACCTCATTTCGCACACTGCCTTCTATTCTATAATACTGAATATCCTTTATTTCAATCTTCGTCAAATACGGAGAATTCATATCATGCTTAGGGAAAAATTTAATCTCTTCCTGATACAGGTACAAGCGTTCATTTTCACGCCATATTTTCCAATCAAAAGTTCGGAAAAATCTTCCCATTTTTAATATATCATCATTATCATATATTGGGATAATATTACAATGTTCTGGAACAGATACTTCTTCCAAAAGCCTCTGGCTCTCAATATATGCGTTTTCTGCAAACTCTTCTTCCTTCCTTCTGTTAGCATTTAGCTCCGCCAATCGCTGTTTCGAGAAAATAAATTCATCAGCTGATCTGACACGGACACCATACTTTTCCATCTGCTCCCTTGCTTGTATGGACGAATCGCTTTCTGCCCATATCTTATGCATAAGCCCACGCTCAGACTTTTTGACGACAGATGATGATACGCCGAGATTTATGAATAATGCCGCTATAAAAGCAAGATATGCCAGAAACAAAGGAAAGAAATATCCCTGTGGCAATAACGACAACAGAACAGGCACTATGATAAATGACGCAGCTCCGACTATCACTAGCACCATTGATATCTTATGATACATAAGATATGATCTATATCTTTTGATCAATTGTTTCATACCTTACCTCCGTCAATAGCAGCTTTCACTGCTTTTATCACTTCGTCCTCATAACCTTTATGCCTGTAGCCCCATCCGGGGTGGTAAGTCATAATATATGTAATTCCGCCATCCAGTACAGTCAAAACAGTGTTTTTCCACAGCGAATCATCACCAAGACCTTTCGGATACACCTTTGAAAACAAAGATGGTAACTCAGCTTGCATTGATATACCATACCAACCAAAGAATACTACCGTAGTGGGGTTGAGATGCTGTATTTCTTCACTTAACAGCTTTGTTTCAGTAGAATGTAGCGATAGCCTTTCTCTTTCTGACAATGCACATTTGCCGTTTCCAAGACGATGTATCTTGTCTAAGTTATTCCATACGCAAGGATAACCCATGTCCGCTATTTTTCTGAATCTATTCCAGAATGGACTTGTATTGCGTAAATAAACATCATCTAGACCGATCTGACTGTTCATATATTCTTCATTGAATTTCTGTATTCTAGCAATATCATTGATCTGCCAGCCATCGCTTTTGCCTGCCCCCCATTCGCCGTGACCTTCTTCTCCTACGATCATTATCCGCTGTGGTGAACTATACCACCTTGCAGGAACAGAAATAAAATATGGATTTGAATATTTATCACCAAGAAGTTGCGTACAATTATCTCTAAACTCTACACACCACTTGTGATATATCCCTCCCAATTCCGACAATATGATCACCTCATTAATATTGTACTGAAACCATCTTGTATTGTCAAGCACAAAATGATACAATTTAATTATAAACATAAAAGGCAGCCCATACGGACTGCCTTTTCCCGATATTATAGTTCTTTGGAGAACATTTTTAACTGTATCAGCTGTAATCAGCGATATCTATCCATGTGAGCAACAGCTCCCTTTCCTCAGGGCGCTTGAACTTCAGCTGCGCCGCCGCAACGATAGGCAGCCAGTCCTGAACATACTTCACTGCTGTGCCTGTCTTGCTGCAATAGAGCTTCAGATATTTCTCCGCATATTCAGTGCGGTGGGAAAGACAAAAGCTGAGATATGTCTTTGCGATATCCGCAGAAGCATTACCCTGCTTTGCCTTCAGCCAGTCAACCACGAATATACCATCATCGTTCACGATAACATTCTCAGGTGTAAATTCACCGTGACAGAGCTTTACATGCTTCGGCATGGATTCAAGGCGTGTGAGAAGCTCATACTTCTTCACGTCGTCTATCATATCAAGACCCTCAATAGAGCGCTTCAGATAATCCTTCAGCTTGCTGATCTTCGCAGAACGACAGGCATTTATCTCGATCTGAAGATCCACCATCAGAGAAAGATACTCATCCGCCTTTTCAGGATTTTCACGCATAAGCTCTGCAAGATTCTTTCCCTTGATGAACTTATACACTACCGCCCATCTGCCATCGACCTTCTTGACCTCTTCCAGCGGGGGGATACGGGAATATCCTGTTTCCTCCACACGGGTATGTGTGAGAGCCTCATAAAGCACCACGCTCTTAGGCTCGTGTATATCCTTAAACACCTTTACGGCATAGCCATCCTGTTCATAGACCTGAACCTTGCCGCCGTCAGAGATAAGCTTTTTCAGTTCCATTATGGTTCCCCTTTAGTATAATATATTGTACTTATTAAGTATATCACTTATAAGCGGCGCTGTCTAGTAGTTCTTATTAATTTCTAACAATTTGTTGCATTTATCACATATAAATTTGTGTATATTGTCGAACTCGGCGTAAAATCATCCCCCTGTCATTCAACAGGGGGAATGTATATTACTTGATCTCAGTGGGCTTATCCTTGTTCTTCTTTTTCTTTGCGGCAGCCGCAGCAGCTTCCTCCTGCATAGCCTCATGAACAGTGTTGTTCTTAGCGATAGCCTGCTTCATAATGCGGATCTTTGTTCTGTCGCTACCTGTCTCGATCAGCACAGTATCCTCCTTAACGGATACCACACGACCGATGATGCCGCCATTTGTGACTACCTCATCAGCAACCTGGATGTTGTTCAGCATGTTCTGCATCTCCTGATTGCGCTTCTTCTCGGGGCGAATGAGAAAGAAGTAAAAGAAAACCACCATGATTCCGAGAGGAATCAGCATTCCCAGCAGGCTGCCTGCCTGCATAGCGCCATCCGCTGTAGCAAGTGTTAAAAGTTCAGTAAAGTTCATAGTTGTCCTCCGATTTTTTGTTATATAATATATTAATTATATCCTTTTTGTACGGATAAATCAAGTCTGCCGAGTTTATTTTCATCAATTATTCAGAAAATACTCTCACACCTGATTCTCCGAATGCCTTCAGCAGCTGCTGATATGCGCTCTCGGACAGTGCATTCTGCGAGACAAGCACACTGTAGCTCTGTCCGCTGTATGCTGTATTAAGCTTTCCAGCAAAGGACTTAGCGCCCGCATATTCGCTACCGCTTACAGGTGTGTAATCAATAAGCAGCTCCACTGACTTCAGACGCACCTTATCCGCGGCGATCTCACCCGTTGTGGCTGTTCTTTCAGTAGCATCAAGATCCTCTGAGGTAAGCTCTAACATGATCTTTGCTCCGCTGCTCTTTGCCGCTGCATCGCAGGCATTCACCACATTCCATAATGCATCCAGTCTTGCTGCGCTATCATCAAGATGAGGCTGATTTCCAAGATAGGTATTAAGATCAACATAACGGAATACAGGATACATGGTATCCGCAAGAATGATATTCTTAAAGCCTGCTGTTGTCAGTTCAGTAACTATAGATGCCAAATATTCGGATGTCTTTTCCGAGAACGGATCCAGCCAGGCCTTGCCGCCGTTTGCATACGCAGCATCCAGCCAGCCTGAGCCATCTGAATTGTAATATTTTATGCCCTCAATATAGTTGCTTGAAAGCTTATCCTTCAGTGTGCTTATTCTTGCACACGGAACAAGTCCTTCAGCCGTGATGATATCACAGATCTCTTTTGCACTGAGTGTGCCTGAAATAATGTCGCCATACTGGAAAAGAGGTCTATCGGTAACGTAAAGATAGTTGCCTACGCTATTCTTCATAGTAACCATGACTGTAGTGTAGCCTTCTGCCTTAGCTTTTGCAGCGGCATTCTTCAACATCTCTGCGCTTCTGAGTGCTCCTGCAGGGATGGTATACACCACTTCTGCAGTAGTCTCCTGCACCTCGGAGCTCTCGGCAGATTCCGCTGTAGCCGCAGCCGTTTCCGTATCGGCAACCACTGTCTCTGCGGTATCCTCAACAGGCGGTGTCCAGCCGGAGCTTGAATCGCTCGGTGTCTTGTTGCCATTGAAATAATCCATCAAAGGTCTACCAAGACCAAATCCCACCACGCACAGCGCAGCAGCGATAACTATAGTCAGGATAACGGCGAGCGCCTGCCTGCCCTTGCTCTTCTTTCGGGTATAGAGACTGTATTTGCGATGCTTTATTTTAATGTTTTTGCTTTTCATTATTTCCCCTTTCTGTCGGATCTTTCATCCGATCAGGTGCGGAATGCACAAACACATATTCTACATTTATTCTGGTCAGAAATCTACGGTATATCCCACCAGCGCGTAAAACGCAAGCGAGATAACGCCGATATAAACAAGCATTATGGGGTATCCACGGAAAGCTTTTGGTATCTTGTCGGAATCCAGCTTTTCGTGTGCGATATTCAGAAGCAGGCTGGCAAGGAAAAAGCCTATTCCGGTACCCATGCCATATCCGATGTAAGACCAGATATCGCTTCCATAATTCGAATTGAGGAACAGCGCACCGATAACAGTACAATTAAAAACAGCAAGGTGCGCATATTTTCTTACCCTTGCATACATCTTCGGGAAAAGTCCCCACATGCCGAACAGTGCGATAAGATACAATATGCTGATGACCGCCACATATATGAACGGCATGAACAGCCATCCCGACTTAAGCGGAAGGATCAGACCATCCAGGAAATATGTAATCACGCTTGCCACTGTGGTCATCAGGGTTATTCCGAGAGTAAAACCAATAACATGCGATTCCTTTCGGGATGCGTAGATAGCAACATTGGATCCGAAAGCTCGCTCAAAGATCGCATTCTGAACGAAGATAGATAACATTGATGCAGAAATGATAGCAGAAATAGACTCCATCAGCTCTCCGCTCCTTTCCGCACGACTTCAGCCGAAGCAGCTTCCTTGCTGCGGCGCCTGTTATAATAATGACGGCAGGCAGCAGCGTAAAGTCCCAGCAGGAAAAATCCGAAAAACGGCGACTTCGCTGCAGGAATAAGCGCATTGCAAATATGGCTGCCGAACAATGTGCCATACGTCAGCAGTTCTCTTACCAAGCCCACTGCAAATGCCGCAATAGCATAACCGGCAATATATACGAGCGAATCTATCGCCATAGACGTGAAGGGAATAAGATAGAAGCGGCTTTCTGTTTTAGCAAGGATCATTGAATTTACCACCAGTATCTGTATATACAGCATAACCGTGGGCGCCGTATCAGGGAACAGCATGTTGGTCAGCAAAGCCGTGGGTATGAACACCAGCGACGCCACCAGTGCATATATTATGATGCGCACGGTATAAGAGAGCGTTCTGGGTACCCAGCGACAGAGTATAATTGTGAAATATGATATCATGAAAAAGCTGAGAGAAAGTATCGCAGCTCTTTCAGCTGTGGTTGCAGCCACGATGATGGGAGCGGTAACAAGACCGCTGGTAAGAACGATGTTCTGGCGGAAAAGTCCGTCAAAACAAATGGGGTAGGTCTTTTTCTCACTCATTCCGACTTGTCCCCCTTGTGCTTTCTTGCCCTTCTGTGCCTCTTTACCTTACCGTCAATAGGCGGTGTATTGTAGCGGTACTTTGCAGGAAGCTGGATCTCCTGAGTATCAGTGAGCTTTATGTTGCCGTGCTGAGCGGCATTCTTGCTTTCCTCATAGGAGCTGATATATGTTTTCTTCCAGTAAGAAAGATTATCAATGATGGTGTCAAAACCGCAGGACAGCGCATTTGTTATGAGCAGTGCAAATATAAAACAGCCCTCAGTCTGTCCGAAATAGCGGAACATCATCGTAGTATATCCCAGCACTATGCCATATATCACTCGTGCCGCACGGCGCTGAGGGAGAATATACGGCTCGGCTGCCATAAATACCATACCAAACATCAAGTATCCGCTGGAAAGCTCATAGAATATGGATCTGGCAGGGCTGACTTCTATTCTTGGGAAGAAAAATGCCAGTGTGCTGACAGTGACAAGACAGGACACAAGCGCACATATACTGGTGTTACGGCGTATCATCATGCAGATACCACACACGATTATTACCAGTATGCTGACAGAACCAATGGCACCGGGGACATTGCCCATGAGTATATCCAGTATCGACTGTGAGGGTACATTACCAAGCTTCATGGTATTATCCAGATCACGCACAAAGGTAATGATATGATCGCCAAATACAGGGACAACCTCGCCCGCCTTCGGGAAGTATAACATTTCCGAAGGATAGCATATAATCAGAAAGGCAGCTGCGATCGCAGCGGGAGAAAAAACTACATTATCCTTGCCGCCAAAGAAGTGCTTACCTATGACCACACAGATCACTGCGCCCAGCGCCACATGGATATATGGGATGCTGGCAGGCATGATGAGAGCAAGAGAAAGCCCCCAGAAATGCACGCTATGATCCTTGGGATCGAAATCTATTCTGCGCACCTTGCAGCATATCAGATCTGCAATAACGCAGACGATAAGACAGAATACGCTCACCACGACGGGACGCAGACCCCCGAGAAAGAATGCGGGGATCAGCAATGCCGCCATGAATACAAATCTTTCAAAATAAACCTTGCACGGATCCCGTGCAATAAGTGATGTCATCTGAGTTGATCCTTTCGATGATAGATTGAATCTTGCACCACACAGGAGGGTACACATGAAGGCAGAGTTTCTCGGCGAAAACGCCTACAAGATCACTCTGGATAAAAACGAAACCGACGCAATGCCAGATGATTCAGACAGATACAGCATGCACCGATTCATCTGCAATATTATAGAGCAGGTGGAAAAAGACGATGTACATATCCCCGTTGGGGAGCTGGTGACAGAAATATTCCGCTGCTCCGACGGAAGCTGTGTTATCTTCATAACTGCACCTGAACAGGAAGAAAACCTTACTGAAACGCAATATTACTGCTGCGATATAAAAGGGACAGATGATCTCAGAGCGCTATGCAGCGCTCTGGCATTTTGGGGTACACACTGCAGCATATACTGTGACAGCAGCGGCGAAGAATATCGCCTTATATTTACAGATCCTGAGCCCAACATACGCCGTACATGTGCAGAGTACGGAGAACTCAGCGAGATAACATGGCTCTTTGCCTGCCAGACTGCAGAATACCTGACCGAGATAGCACACAATTGCGATCTTAAGTCATTTTATGAGCTGCTGAAATAGATCAGATCTCGCTCTTGAGGATCTCGTTAGTCTCCTTCATGTTCTCTGCCTTGAACAGTGCAGTGCCTGCAACAAGAACATTTGCGCCTGCCTTCTTGACTACAGCAGCGGTCTTTTCATTGATACCACCGTCCACCTGAATGTCAAGTTCGTTCATACCGAGACCTTCAGCAGTCTTGCGAAGCTCAGCGATCTTCTGTACAGTATCGGGAATAAATGCCTGGCCGCCATAACCCGGCTCAACAGTCATAACCAACACCATGTCACACAGGTGCAGGTAGGGATAAACAGCCTCAATGGGAGTTGCAGGCTTCAGCGCCAGTGCTGCCTTCTTGCCACGCTTTTTAATATCCTTCAGCACCTCGCTGATATTGCAGAAGCTCTCCACATGGATAGTGATAAGATCCGCACCCGCATCAGCAAACAGTGCGATCTGATCAGTAGGATCCTCCACCATGAGATGCACATCGAGGAACATATCGGTAGAGCCGCGAACTGCCTTCAGAACAGGGCTGCCGTAAGTGATCTGGTCAACAAAAACGCCGTCCATAACATCGAAATGCACCCAGTCAACAGCGGATTTCTTGCAGCGGCTTATCTCAAGAGCCAGCTGAGCAAGATTGCATGCAAGCAGTGAAGCGGAAGTCTTGATAGTCATATATTTTTATATCCTTTTCGTCAGATTTTTAAAGGCCGCCAGGCACAACTGCCCATTATTCAGCCCATATATTATTATTCTATAATAAATATCTTTTCAAGTCAATAGCTGAAGCGAATTTTTTCTCAAAAAAACACATAAGCGTGAAAAGTTCTGAAATAACTGTCATTTTCACAAATATATTTGGTTATTTTTATGCGGGAATTTGCAGAAAATGTTCTTGAAAAAAAGCGGACTAAGTGTTATAATTGATATAATCAAAATCTATAGAAGCAGCTGCCTGCTCAGTATATTCGGAAAGCCATCAGATGCGTAAGTGTTTGCGGCTTTTTTGTCTAATACGGCAGGGATGGAAAATGCTGCCTGACAAGCTGCGCAAGCAGAGGAAGTGAGGAGAACAAATATGCTGAACTGCAACTACAACGAAAAATTCGTTAAGGAAGGACTTACCTTCGATGACGTGCTGCTGATCCCCGCAAAGAGCGACGTCACTCCCAACATGATCGAACTTAAAACTAATCTCACTAAGAATATCGTACTGAATACTCCCATCATGACATCTGCGATGGATACTGTTACAGAATCCAGAATGGCTATCGCTATCGCTCGTGAAGGCGGTATCGGTATCATCCATAAGAATATGCCTATCGAAATGCAGGTAGAAGAAGTTGACAAGGTAAAGCGTTCCGAAAACGGCGTTATCACTAACCCCTTCTTCCTCTCTCCCGATGACACAGTTGCTGACGCTGACGCTCTGATGGGCAAGTACAAGATCTCCGGCGTGCCGATCGTTGAAGGCACAAAGCTTGTTGGTATCTTCACAAACCGTGACCTCCGCTTCATCGAGAATCCCGGTCAGAAGGTCGGCGAGGTTATGACAAAGGAAAACCTCGTTACCGCTCCCGTTGGCACAACTCTCGAGCAGGCTCAGTATATCCTCAGAAAGCACAAGATCGAAAAGCTCCCCATCGTTGATGATAACGGCAACCTGAAGGGCCTTATCACCATCAAGGATATTGAGAAGAGCGTTCAGTATCCCAACACAGCCCGTGATGCAGGCGGCAGACTTCTCTGCGGCGCCGCTATCGGTATCACTCCCGATGTTCTGGACAGAGCAAAGGCACTGCTGGAGGCTCAGGCTGACGTGCTGGTACTCGACTCCGCTCACGGCCACTCCGCAAACATCATCAAGGCGCTGGACAGCATCAAGAATGCATTCCCTAACGCAACCATTATTGCAGGTAACGTTGCTACAGGCGCTGCTACAGAGGATCTCATCAAGGCAGGTGCTGACGCAGTTAAGGTTGGTATCGGCCCCGGTTCTATCTGCACCACACGAGTTGTTGCAGGTATCGGCGTTCCTCAGATCACTGCAGTTTATGACTGTGCTTGCGCAGCTGCAAAATACGGCGTTCCGATCATTGCTGACGGCGGTATCAAGTACTCCGGCGATATCGTCAAGGCTCTTGCCGCAGGCGCAAACGTAGTAATGCTCGGCTCCCTGCTGGCAGGCTGCGAGGAGGCTCCCGGCGATATCGAGATCTATCAGGTCAGACAGTTCAAGGTATACAGAGGCATGGGCTCTCTTGCAGCAATGAAGAAGGGTTCTGCAGACAGATACTTCCAGGATAAGAACAAGAAGCTCGTTCCCGAGGGCGTAGAAGGTCGTGTACCCTACAAGGGAGCAGTGGCAGACACCATCTTCCAGCTGGTAGGCGGCATCCGCTCCGGTATGGGTTACTGCGGCTGTCCCACAATCCCCGAGCTGCAGGAGCGTGCAGAGTTCGTACGCATCACAGGTGCAGGTCTGAAGGAGTCTCACCCCCACGATATCTATATCACAAAGGAAGCTCCTAACTACTCTGCTGGTATCTGATAACAGTGCAATCAATGAACCCCTCCCTGTTTCAGGGAGGGGTTGTGTTTTTAAGGATATGATAACATGATAAGACAGATAAACGAAAGTGATATTCCCGAATGCGCAGAGCTGATAAAAAACAGCTTTATGACAGTAGCTGAGGAGTTCGGATTTACAAAAGAAAACGCCCCACGCTTCACAGCCTTCGCAACAACAACAGAACGCCTGGAATGGCAGCTTAATAACGAGAACAGATTGATGTTCGCCTACTATGATTACGACAGAATCATCGGCTATTACTCCCTGCTTATACAGGAAAACAAGGAATGTGAGCTGAATAATCTGTGCGTGCATCCTTCTCAACGACACAAACGTATAGGCGAAAAGCTGATCATCCATGCATCTGACACGGCAAAGCATCTTGGCTGCAGCAGGATAAATATCGGCATTGTGGAAGAAAACAAGCGCCTCAGAAAGTGGTATGAAGAACATGGATTTATCCATACAGGAACGCAGAAATTCGATTTCTTCCCATTCACCTGTGGATATATGTACAAGGATATATAAATGAAGCCGCACCCATCTGAGTGCGGCTTCAGCTTTATTCGGTTATATCGAAGGAAACTCCATTCATTACTATCTTTGTTCCCACAAAGATAGGCGCTGCTGAGCCTGACGGAACAGTCTTTTCCTGTCCGTTGGGGAGCGTGCAACTCCATTCATCGTCGGTGTGGTTCTTCAGTCCCCACAGTGAGGGATTGAGCTTGTTACGCACCACCTCTGCTGTTACAGCGAGTTCATCACTGAACAGCTTTGTGCCGTCAGAAAGAAGGATGCGGCTCCTGCCATCGGAAAGCTGCAGCGGCGGAGCAAAATGCGTTCCGCAAGGGCATATCAGCTTACCCTCGTCATCCTTTTCAAATGCCTCAACAAAGCTCTGCGCACCGCAGGAGCAGGCACAGATATCGCTGCGAAGTCTCAACAGAAGATCAAGCCACTGCTTTTCGATAAGGCGCTTTTCAGGCTGATGGAGTCCCACGGTAAATGAATGGGTGAAAGCCTCTCTTATATATTCAGGCATGATGCGCCAGAATTTGATGATGTTGTTGTGTACGCCTCTTACAGGACGATTCGAGCTGTCATCGGGATCATACACAAAGATAGGCTCAAATCCATAGTGACGGCGCTCCGCTTCTTCTGTAAGGCACACGCTCTTCAGTACCCTTCCCCCCTCAAGAGGATCCCCTCTCAGCAGCAGACGGAACAGCAGCACTGCCAGTGAATAACGGTCTGTAAGCTTATCGGGAGCCTTTTCGCCACGAACTATCTCGGGCGCCATATATCCGGGCTTGCCTGCGATACCGAGATGCTCACCATAGGGAGCGATGTTGTCGCAGTCGCAGATACGGATATCTCCGTCAGACGGACGGATAAAGAAACCGCCGTCGTTCAGATCCTGATAGCTCTTTCCGCTGTTGTGAAGCTCACGGAAAGCCATAGTTATGCGTATCGCAGCATTTACAATGGAATACAAGCCCGAAAATCTCACTCTTGCATTCAGGATATCCGAAAACGGCGCATACCCCTCAGGGATGAGATCCATCAGGAATCCGAAGCCATCCTTTGTGTTTTCGGTGAGCAGCAGCGGCATAACAAAGCTGCCGCATTCCATACCGCCATCGGCAAGGGATGCGAGATTCTCTCTGAACAGCTCAGGACGCTTCAGCTTATTTGTGAAGTACATCTTCAGAGCGTATTCCTTATCTCGGTAGAGCGCACGGTATACTGTACCCTGACCGCCCGAGCCGAGAACAGCTTTTACTTCGGCAAAGCCGCCGAGCTCCAGCGGTATCTTATCTCCGATCTTTATCATCAGAAGCCGCCTCCGGTGATGGATTCGAATGTTTCGTCTGCTTCGGTCTCGGCAGAGTTGCCGCACCATTCGCATACAGTCTCAGCTTCACCGTTCCAGCAGCTGGTCTTGCCACAGTCAGCGCACTGGAAGAATCCCTTTGCACCGCAGTAAGGGCAGGTAGGATACTCAGTGGTAACATAGATATTACCGCTGATCTTTGTATCGCCGAACTTTTCACGGGCCGCTGTTCCCTCGGACACCTTGAACGCCCATGTTGCGTACCAAGCGCCGTCCTCGCGCTGCTCGGTGCGGATGCCGAAAAGGCTGTGGGACTGTCTGCACTTTGTAAGGATTACTGCTGCTGTCAACATTGATGTTTACCTCCGTGTATTATTTGAGCTTTGCAAGTACTTTTTCCGCTTCCTCGTGACCGTTCTTTGCAGCGAGTGCGAAATACTTGCGTGCTTCATTCATATTCTTTTCCACATAAGTACCCTTCAGGTACATTATTCCGAGATTATACTGTGCGATATCCAGATTCTGCTCTGCAGCCTTTGTGAACCATGCGAACGCCGCTGCATGATTTATCGCTACTCCGCTGCCGAGATACAGACACTTTCCGTAACTGCACTGCGCTCTTGCATGACCCATCTCTGCGGCACGCTTATAGAACATCGCTGCGCCTTCAAAATCCTGCTCGGAAAGACAGTGACGTGCAGACTGGTAAAGCTCCTCGCCATCATCGGAAAGAGGCTGAGGCTGTTCGTTCTGCTCTTCGGTGTATACATCGGTATGTATGGTGCCGTTCCGCCATTTTGCAGCGATCTCGGGATTTTTCATAACGTGAACGCCGTTTTCATAGCACAGGGCAATAACGTTTATAGCCTCATCATAGCCCGCTCTGGCTGCCTCCATGAACCAGTTGAATGCAGCTGATTCATCTCTTTCGCAGGAGATTCCCTCAGCAAGGAATTGCGCCGCCATGTGCTGAGCCGCAGGAACGCCGTTTTCGGCGCCTCTCAGAAACCACTCCCAAGCCTGACTTACATCCTGTGCGCCACCTCTGCCTTCAAGACGGTAGAAACCTACATAATACTGAGCTTCGCCACAGTCCTGCAGCGCCGATTGCTCAAACCAGTATATCGCACGGTCATAGTCCTTTATTCTGTCGAAATGCCTGCCGAGGCTGTACTGTTCGGCAGCGTCTGTGATATTCTTCTTTTCCTCGGTGACGGATATCGGAGTAGCCTCGGGGCGCTTGAAAGCTATCTCGCAGCCGAGTGCCTGACCGATGGCTTCAACGGCATCGGCGGCATATTTGCCCTTCAATCCTACCTCATCACGCAGGGATTTTACACATCTTGCCGCTGCGGCACAGCGCACCTCAAAGGGTTTGCCCTTAACACCTATCAGCTTTTTGGCGCAACCATCATACAGCGCTACAAATATCTGTCTGCGGATGGCGGTCTCTTTAGGGAAGATGTCAGCTACCAAAGCGTCGGTACGTCTCGCATTGAGAAGCACCTCAGGACCGAAGCGCTGAGCGATGTATCCCACTACTCCGATGATATCCCTTATAGGCTCGCCCTCGGGCGTGTGGACGGTCTTGCAGTAGCCGCAGAAATCCTGCTTGCCGTAATCAAATTCACGTCCGCATCTTCCACACTGCATACCGCACACCTCCCATTTTAAAAGTTGATATATATTATTATTGTATCACAAATACGGCTTTCTGTCAATGAAAGGGAACAAAAAAGCCGCATGACAGGTAATTTCCGTGCCATGCGGTCAATTGCTTTTTCGGGGAGATCAGTGCCAGCCACACTCGTCATAATCCTTCCATTTTTCCTGATACTTCAGCTCGTCTGCGAGCTTGAGGCAGATGTAGGCGATAGCGCCTGCTACCACCAGAACTGCACCGATGATGGGCAGCAGGGTCTTTACAAACTGGTTGTTCTTTTCGTTCATAATGGTACTTCCTTTCGTATTTAAAATATTATTGGTTTGATGTGTCTTCAAATGCTATGCTGTTCAGTATAAGGCCTGTGAGATCACGCTCACAGGTGTTGTCGATACTTATATGATAGTAATCACCTTCGCCTTTGCCGTTAAATATCAGAACATCTTTCTCCTCTGCGCTGATATAAACCATTTCAATGCCGTTGACGGTTATTCGCCGCAGATCGTGCACCTCTGACGGAGTGTATGAAACGCACCACCGTATATATTCCAGTTCATCATAACAGCGGATATAGTTGTCAGACGGTAGAGGGAGATCGTTCACAAAAATTAATGAGCCTTGCATATCGGAGCATACATAAGTGGTATCATTAAACGGAGAGTCCGTTTCTGAAGCATACTCCTCGGGCAGCATAAAAGTTAGTCCGTTCTGAAAGTAATGGCACTTATCGGTAGGGCGCGGCTTTTCTGTCGAAATATCAGACCAATCATTAGTAAAGTCGCTGTATTCTGTTACGGGAACAGGCTCTATTTCGATGCCATGGTAGATATTCTTTGCCCTTTCCTTATACTCATTAAATGATAGTCCGTTATCCACATAACCTGCATAGCTTATTGTATAGCTGAAACGCTCGGTACTGAACTTTGCCATTTCAACATATTGTCGGAAATGATCTTCGTCATCGGGCAGGGCGATATTCAGATAGCACAGTGCGGTATCCACGGATAAGCCGTCTATTTTTGCCTTGCCTTCACTCTGCTCTGATGTACATTCCGCATCCTCGTTGTATGCATAGGCTTCCTGTAATGAGTTCTGCAGTTCGGCAATATGGCTTATAGCCTCCATCGGTGAGGTTATCTCCTCATCTATTTCGGTGTATGTTATAGTCATATATCCGCAATCGCCGTCAGCTATCCTTATTTCATTAGCGCCATACCATTGCACTTCACTATCTGTTTTAAACGAAAGCTCCAGCAAGCGATATTCCGTTCCTTCTCCGAAAACAGGATCTTCAGGGGCAGGATCACTGCATCCTGTTAACAGCGTAATCGTTGCCAACAGTATAAGCCAACACTTTTTCATAGTTATTCCTCCAGTGCCAGCTTATATATCTCCTGCTTGGAGAAGCCCGTCTGCTTTGCCGCTTTCTTGCATGCATCGGAAAGCTTTTCCCCTCCTGCCGCAAGCTGACGTGCAAGTTCGGCAGCCTGTTCCAGCGTGAATTCCTGCGATTCGGAAGGCTTTGCACCCTCGACCACCACGACATATTCGCCACGAGGATCAAGTTCCTTGTAGTAATCGCACAGCTCGGCAAGCGTGCCACGGATTACTTCCTCGTGTATCTTCGTAAGCTCACGGCACAGGGCGCAGAATCTGTCTCCGCCGAATGCCTCAGCCATATCCTCAAGGGTCTTTCTCAGCTTATGGGGAGCCTCGTAAAATATCAGCGTATGGGTGAGCGTTTTTATCTCATCCAGACGCTCGGTACGCTCCTTTTTGTTCACAGGCAGGAAGCCCTCGAATGCGAAACGCAGCGTATCTATGCCACTAATCGCCACAGCTGCTACCGCCGCATTACATGATGGTATCACTTCCACCGCAATGCCTGTTTCATAGCACTTCTGCACGAGATACACACCGGGATCTGAAATGCAGGGCATTCCTGCATCCGAAACCAGCGCAACATTGTTGCCCTCAGCGAGCAGCTCCAGTATTTTAGCGCTCTTTTCTGCCTCATGCGGCTTGTAGTAGCTCAGCATGGGCTTTTTTATGCCGAAGTGTGTGAGTAGTCGCAGGGATACTCTCGTATCCTCCGCAGCGATATAATCCACGCTTTCCAGCGTTTCTATACCACGGGGACTGAAATCCGAGAGATTTCCTATCGGCGTACCCACCACAAACAGCTTTCCTGTATCATTCATAAAGGCGTGAATACTCCTCTGTATAGGATTTATCGTCATTGCGAAGTATCATGGGTTTTTCCACGATCATTCCCGATTTCGCGCCCTTCTTTCCTGTAATAAGGAAAAGCCAGGGCTTGTCAAGGATGCTGTTATGTACAAATGTGATGCTCTTAGGCTCGATCTTGTTTTCCCTCATCGCATTGATGACATCCGCAAGACGCTCAGGACGGTGGCACATCTTCAGCAGTCCGCCGTATTTCAGAAGCTTACCTGCCGCCTTGCAGACATCGTCCACTGTACACATCAGCTCATGACGTGCGATAGCCTGCGGTCTGGACATCTTTTCAAAACCGCTTCCGCTGGTCATATAGGGCGGATTCGCTGTTACGATATCCACCGTTTCATATGCCAGAACATCCTGAGACATCTCTCTCAGATCTGTCAGGATAGGCTGCACTGTATTTTCAAGATGATTCTTTTCCACGGAGCGGCGCAGCAGGGTGATGGCCTCCTCCTGAATATCCACCGCATATACAAGACGTGGCATTATATTTTTGCAGAATATCAGAGGAATGATGCCGCAGCCTGTACACAGATCGCACACAACGCTGTCGGGTCTTACATTTGCATAGTAGGCAAGCAGAAACGCATCAGTGCCGAAACGGTGATCGTCCGACACATACATTGTAAGCTTTCCCAACGCAAAGGTCTCAAAATTGTCCATTATATCATTGATCCTTTCTTACGGTGTTAGCCGATGAATATCTGACCGTCAGGTACCACGATATTCTTGCGCTTTGCGCTGTTCATCGTGAGCGACATTATCAGCGAAACAGGACCTACTCGTCCTGCAAACATAGTTATGAGCAACAGACATCTTCCGATGGTGCTTACACTGGATGCTGCACCTGTTGTAAGTCCTGCTGTGGAGAACACGGCAACGGTATCAAACAGGCAGCTGAGCGCATCCGGAGCGTCAGCGGTGTTTGGCAGGGTGCAGAACACTCCTGCGAAACAGAGCGATATTGCCGTCATGGAAAGCACCGTCACAACAAGCGTGCGGTATACTATAAGCTTATCGATCTTATGGTGGAATAATTCCACATCGTTCTTACCTTGTATGTACGAAACCACAGTCATCACCATTACCATAACGGTGGTGACCTTGATTCCGCCGCCTGTGGAAGCGGGCGCAGGTCCTATGAACATCAGCAGTATCGTACCGAACAGCGAGAAATCCGTCATTTCAGATACAGGAACGCTATTGAACCCGACACTTCGTGCCGTAGCACTGCAGAAAAATGCATTCATCAGCTTCTGCCCGAAGCTCATATTGCCCAGAGTGGCTGGATTTTTCCACTCGGAAAGCAGGAAAAACAGCGTTCCGAATACCAACAGGATGCCTGTCATCATCAGCACAACTCTTGTGTGAAGGCTGAGTTTTTTTACATTGCGGATGTTGATGAAATTTTCCCATACAACGAAGCCGAGACCGCCGACTATTGCAAGAAACGCAACCGTCATGATGACCAGTGGCTGATCGTTGAAACCGATAAGACTTCCTGCACCATCTGCCCCCATCAGGTCAAATCCCGCATTACAGAAAGCCGAGATGCTTACAAAGATGCTCACCCATATTCCGTACGCTCCGTATTCGGGAATGAACGTTATCGCCAGTATAAGCGCTCCGCACAGCTCAAATATGAGAGAATATTTTACAATGCTTATGAATATGCTGCGACCACCTTCAAAATTGCTTTCGGTCAGACCGTCGGCGGCGTCCGCAATGGTACGGTAGCCTAGCTTCTTACCTGCAGCAATATTGAAAAAGGTGATTATCGTAACAAATCCGAGACCGCCAATTTGTATCAGCAGAGCGATCACTATCTGACCGAAGATACTCCAGTGAGAAAGGGTATCCACTGCTGTAAGCCCTATTACGCAGGTGGCCGAGGTGGCGGTGTACAGACACTCAAATAACGGAGTGGTTGTGCCTTCTGCCGAGGCAAAAGGCAGCCATAGCAGCAGCGTTCCCACTAAAATGATCAGCAGAAACCCTACCACAAGCGTTCTGGCAGGCGAACTGCGCTTTTCGGTTTTATTGATTATAGGCATAGCGACCTCCCGTCAGGCAACAGGTCTTGTGTATTCAACACCGCTTGCCAGAGTGTAGTAGCTGGTCTCCTTGTCCTTTTCCACGATCATACTGTTCAGCACCACATCACCGCCGCTCTGATTGGAAAGCTTCAGGCGCACATTGGACACCTTCTCGGTGGTAGTGAGAGTAATGACCAGCTTATCCTCAGTACGGGAAACCGAGGTCGGCTCCAGTTCAACACTGCCCTTATCCGCAGTGATGGTGATGACGATATCCTCGCTGCCGATCTTGTCGCCCTCGCAGGTGAAGATATAGGTACCCGCCTTATAGAGCGTGAGATAATTAG
Organism: Oscillospiraceae bacterium; assembly: GCA_045532595.1. Taxonomy (GTDB): domain Bacteria; phylum Bacillota; class Clostridia; order Oscillospirales; family Ruminococcaceae; genus CAG-115. The sequence goes on from JAZSGG010000050.1 coordinate 22,959, forward strand.
TATAAACAGCAGAGTTGTCGGGCATAAGAGCGGATATTCCATGTCTCTGTACAGAGGAAGTGGCTGGGATAGTGTCACCCTTATACTGTATCAGGCCATTTGCAGATATATCGAGACCCTTTTCCTTTGCACTGGCATAAGCCTTATCGGTGCAGGCATAAAGCTGCATATTGTTGTTGATATCGCCGACAAGATATACGTCTCTAATCCAGAAATGCAGGTTATCCTCTCTGTCAGCAACGATGAAATCGGGGCGCTCCTCCATTTTGTTGAGAGCAGACAGATTACTTGCTAGGATGAATTCCATATCAGGGAACAGGAACTGCGCCTTTACATAGCGCTCCTTCGCTACTGCATAGCACACGATGGAGTCTGTGCAGTCGTCTATCATGCTTATGGCCTCGTTCATATAGCGGGCGCCTGCTGAAGCACTCTTTGATTGGGGTGCGGTGTAGTTCATGTATCCGTAGATATTCGTATAAATGAAAAGTGCAGCCAGAGGGAATGTAAAGAACTTATACAGCTCACTGCCCTTCTTCTGCATCAGCTGTATAATAATAAATATGAACAGCATGCTCATATTAGTGATGATAAGCTTCAGGAAGGTCTCTTCTGTAATAAGATCCTTGATAGCCTCGCCATAGCGCATGGGCGCTATTCCGAGTATCATGGCAGAAACCATTCTTTCACCCGCTACAACCTTAGGAGCTACAATAAGCTTTGTGAGTACATTTATCACTGCTGCAAATCCGAGTGCGCCAAAAGAATGAACCACTGTAAGCTTTCTGCGGTAGATCAGCATGAACGCTGCGTATATTGCAATGGGATAGAACACTTCGGTGTATCTGCCATAGATAAGGGTATCCATGCGGTCGTCCAGTACGGTGGACGTTGCCTTGAACGCAACACTTACCACGAAAACTGCACCCATAACAAGGAATGTAAATATAGAAAGGATTGCTTCCTTATCCGAAAGATATACCTCCAGCTCCTTTTCGGGATACTTTTTGATTGCCGCTCTACGTCTGAAGAACGCAACGATAGCAGCGATTATCAGCACCACGCAAATGGCGCCGAAGCCCCATGTAGAAGTAATGAAGTAAAAGAAGTGACCCACCAGCGCACGAACGAGATTTCCTATGGTCTCGCCATCCATGGAGAAGATACGGGAGATCATCTTTTCAATGGTATTTGTGGGTGTCTTGTCAAGCTGATTTACAAGCCACAGCTTATCCTGGAAGAAATCCTTCAGCAGCATGTCGGCAAAGAAGCCTGCTGCAATGGTTACAAAAAAGCCTGTAAACGCAAATACCTTCTTCTTCATCAGGAAGAACACCAGCAGCACTGTTACAATACCGCCTGCCATAAGCGCCAGCATACGTCCGTGAGTTGCGTAGCCTGCCACCAGTATAAATCCGCCCAGTACAGACAGCAGCTGCTTTTTCCACACAGTATCACAGTCAAGCGCCTTATATGCAACCAGCAGGAAGAACCACGGCATGATGTTGCATAGAGTCTCGTTCCAGGTGTACTTTGTCAGCAGCATGTAGCAGGGATAAAGTCCGCATATTGCTGAGAAAAGTATCGAAGCAAGCTTGCTTACATTGAACATCTTTCTGCTGAGGTAGTAAATGATAGCAGGAGCAAAGCTCATAAACAAGCTGTTGATTCCGATCATCAGCTTATACTGCATATACGGATCGTCTGTCAGCAGGAACACAGGTGTATAGAAAAGGCCCTGAAAATATCCGTAATATCCTCCCGTGGAAACGGTGGATGACCAGTCATAGCCGTTTATATATGCCGCAATCGCGGCTACGCTGTATTCATCGGGCGTGAGATTGAATATCGTCACACATAATGCCATAAGCGAATGTATCAGCAATGCGCCGAAGTACATACAAAGCATCACAAATGCGTCCGTTTTCAGGAAGCTTGCTTTTGATGTGTTCTTACTCATATAATTCCTCCGGTCAGACCGGAACACTTAGTTTGCAGTGTTCTTGTATTTGATATAGTCCCTTGCGTACTGTCCGCATGCCAGAACGGTGAAATCCTTTGTGGTGCAGATAACATCGTAATTAGTGGGACTGTAAGGTATCTCGGTGCCATTGTCGAGAATGATTATTCCGTTTTCGGGAAGATTCGCCGCCTTGCGTATCAGCCGCACTTCCGTCTTAGGGTTAAGGAATTGCACGAGAGCGGCAGTTCTGGATGCGGTCTGATATGTGACTATCTCAGGTGATGCGGAATCGTTGTAGAGATATTCGCAGATCTCCTTTACAGGCGCAGTTTTTGCAAGATTTTCTTCCGCTCTCATAGGCAGATAGTTGAAGCTTGCGAAAAGTGTGGTGTAGGTGAATATTCCGCAGACAAGCACAGATGTAAGCTGTGTCTTGAAGCGCATCGTACAGCTGAGGCACACTATCATTACAGCAAACATCGTAAATACCATTGAGGTCATGATTATAAAGCTCATCTCAGAAAAGCTTTCGGTGATATCCTCGCCGATGCGCCAGGGAAGCAGTCCGAGAACAGGAGATTCCCTGTAGGAGCCACCTTTCATCACCAACGGATACGAAACGGTAAAGAAACCGAAGCACACATAAGCGTACAATGCGGCGCTGCCGATAATAAGGCGTATATTGCAGCCATAAAGATAGATGAAAGCCAGCACAAGGAATATTGCCAACGGAGCGACGTTATCAGTGTATCTTCCGAAGATGATGAGATCCTTGATATCTCCGAACTGACCCGAATTGAATTTGTACAGCACAGAAAGCAGCAGAGAACCGCCAACTGCCAGAAATCCATATATACCAAACACCATAAGGCGCAGGCTGTATTTGTGCTTTACAGGCTCATATACCTGAGTGTTATCTTCGCTGCGTACCACCTTTTTGTTGGTGTAATACTCGCTGAGGCGTGAAAAGCACAGTATTACAAATATAGAGATAGCTATCGTGCCAAGACCTAGCGTGGATGTGCAGAAAGTGTACAGATGGCCGAACAAAGTTGCTATGAACTGACCAAAGCCCTCAGGCTCCACCAGTCCGCCGATCCTTTCAATGCCGCCTTCAACGGTATTGCCCGCAGGCTTGCCCAGCCAGACATGCTGCTGGATCAGATGGCGCAGAAAATATTCTGTTGCGAACGATACCAGCATTGTCAGGAAGAATGCAGGCAGATTGAGTATCTTCTCTTTAAACAGGAATCTGGCTATCAGTACGGTAAGCGAAAGCGCTATCACCACAGCGATCAATCTGGAATGCGCACCGTAGCAGAGAGCACACACAAATCCCGTAAGCATTGAGAAGCTGAATTTTGAGTAGGGGTTCTTTCTGTCCCACGCCATGTACACGCACCATATCAGCGCCCAGGGCAGCAGGCTTGAAATAGCCTCGTTCCATATAAATTTGGAATGGGCTATGTAGGTGATGTAAAAACCGCAGCTCAGGGCAATGACGATCTTCTGCCACACCTTAGGCACGCCTATTTTCGCAGCAAGGTGATACGCTATCATCGGAATAAGGCTTATCAGCACGCCGTTCATTACGAGCATCGCCTTATACAGAGCGTAAGGCGAATGGAACACCAGAAACAGCGGCAGATAGAATATCGCCTGAACATAGCCGTAATAATAGCCTATCGGGTACATGATACCAGACCAGTCCTTGCCCGCATAGAAAGCGCCGATGCTTGCAACGCCTATCTCATCAGGGTTTACCGCAGGCAGCTCCATGTACAGTGAAAGCAACGCATGGATCACAACAGAAAAAGCGAACAGGATGAACATCACACCTCTGTCGCCGAAGGCGGAATAAAAACGCTCCAGTTTTTCTTTCATTACTTATTGATTTCCTCTTTTGAGTAGCTGCAGACATTGTAGTTTCTGCAGTCTGTGTTGTTGTATTCTATCCTCTTTACATGGAAGAGAGTCTCATCCATTACCTTGCGGCAGCCCGAAATAGCGTCCGCAACGAGACCGAAGATGCCGATCTGTATTCCCACGATAGCAAGCACTGCCATCAGCACAAGGGACTGAATGTGTCCGCTGCCGTCGCCAAGGCACATATACACGATGAATCTGATGCCAAGTGCCAGTGCGAGGACGATGAATACAGATGCAATGCCAAGGAAGGTCTTGAGCGGCTTTCTCATCACATAGTTGCGGATGATGGTGCCGCTTGAGCGCTTGATATAGCCCCACATAGACTTGAACAGGCGGCTCTTTCTAAGCTCGGGATTGGTGTTGATATCCACTGACATGATCTTCGAACGATCGGCGCCTGCAGTAATTATTGTCTCCAGTGTATAAGTGTAGTCAGAAAGAACGTTCAGATGCATTGCAGCTTCTCTTGTGTATGAGCGAAATCCACTGGTGGTATCAACCACATCTGTACCACTTGCCTTGCGCACAACGCTGCTGCCAAGCTTCTGCAGCTTCTTCTTCAGCGGAGAGAAATGCTCGATAGAGTCGGTACGGCGGTTGCCGATGACCATTGTCGCCTTGCCTTCAAGCAGGGGACGCACCAGCTTTTCGATATCGTGACCGCTGTACTGGTTATCTGCATCGGTATTTACGATGATGTCCGCTCCCAGTCTGAGGCAGGCGTCGATACCTGCCATGAAGCCTTTTGCAAGGCCGCGGTTATGCACGAAGCTTACAATATGGTGAACGCCGAGTTCCTTTGCACGCTCAACAGTGTTATCGGTACTGCCGTCGTTGATGATAAGGTATTCGATCTCGTCAATGCCGTCGATATGACGAGGGAGATCGTTTATTGTAACATCGAGGGTCTCTGCCTCGTTGAAACAGGGTATCTGGATTATGAGTTTCATTTTGTTTCCATCCTTTTATTCATATAATTACAGCAATATCTGTCCGGGGAGCCGTGCTACGAGCTGAGCCACCAACAGATATGCGAGAATGCCGATCACTATTCTGAGCTTTGAGGGGGCGCCGCTTTCGGTAAGCGCCATATAATAACCCTGCGCCTTACCGTCGTCATAGCGAGAGCGGATCTTTTTTATTCTGCGCACGCAGAAGCGGTAATAAAGATAATCTCCGAAAATGCACATCAGCATAGTAACGCCAAGGCTCACGAGATTGGATATCACCGCCAGCGTATCAAGCATAGCAGTCATAGCTGCGGAGAATTCTATTGACGCATATTCCGCATCGTACATAAGCAGTATCTCGGGAAGGGCCGTTGCTGCGGAAAAGATCAGCAGCAGAATGCCGAGAAAGTCCATCCTGCGATAGAACTGATATATCGGAAGAAACAAGCCTGCGCATATATTGAAGAATATCTTTACAGGCTGACGCTCGCCGTTTTTTAACAGTCCTTTGCGGAATGCGGAAAAGGCCTGAGCGAAATGAACTATGGATCTGCCTGCAAAATGGCACAGCTCCTTGCCCGATACTCCGTCTTTACCACGTTCCTCATCATCTGTTACGCTGCGTATCTCACGGTAAAATTCAAAATACTGGCTAGGGATGCCTTTCAGTTCTTCTATCTCAGGCATATCACTGCTGTACTCAGAGCCTGATGGATATTCCGCATGATGTGGGTCGAAGCTATCCTTAGGATATTCCGTTCGGACTGTTTCCAGTTCATCGGGAAGCTTTCCGTTCCACACGAAGCCTTCGGCGTGATAGCCGCCTACGCCGCAGCCGCCTGTTTCGTTATAGCATGTACGGTGATGCGGTGTTCCGCACTCGGGGCATACCACCACATCGTCATTATCTTTAAACTTTATTCTGCATACAGGGCATAGCTTATCCGTAAATCGTGACATTTTGTTTCCTTTCTGTAGAGTGTTCATTAATATATCTAAATTGTATAGTTATAGACATACATATACATTATTAAGTATACCATATTCTGTACTAAATTTCAACTAAAAAAACCTGTGTATTGTGAAATTTTATGGAAATATAGCAGAAAAAGTCCGCCCCTTCCGAGACGGACATCATTTCTTTCAGAGATATTCAGAATTCATCCTTATTCAAGATATTCATTGACGATACGCACCATCATATCATTGAGCTTTTCTACCTGATAATCACCGATAGTAGGCTCGATATGAGAGCCACCGATTCCGCTATCATCGGTAAGGAAAGTGTAAGTGCCGCCTGTTGTGAATGCCATTGTTCTCAGCAGATATTCAGTCGCCTTGTCGATACCACTGGAAGCTACAGGGATTATGCGTATGCCCTGTGCAGCTGCCATGGCGGTCAGCTTGTTGGTCTCGTCAACGATCTGAGCATCCTCGTGAGGCGGAGCATCCAGCACCAGGAACATAAGCTTCACTGCATGCTCATCCCAGTCATGCTCATTTATTGCGGCATGCAGTGCGGTGTGTACTGCCTCGGGAGTGTCTCCGCCGCCCATTGCCTGCTGATCCATGATGGAATCCACTGCATTGTCTATCTCAAAGGTGAACGGGTAGGAGCGCACGATGTATTCATCACCCTCATCACGGTAGAAGTTCACGCTCACTCTGATCGGGAGATTTGCATTGTCATCCGAGATACGCTCGACCATATCACGCAGCTCCTCCTGAAGATACATCAGCTCATCAGACATGGAGCCTGTGGTATCCACCATCAGCATGAGATCGAGATATTTTTCATTGCTGAGTGCAAGGTTGCCGAGAGAGCATTCAAGCTCTGTATCACCCGATATGCCGTCCAGCTTCGTTTCGATATCCTTATAGTTCACGGTAACGTATTCAGGGGCATCTTCCTTGTCATAGAACAGATACGCCATACCGTTGTTATCTGTCACAGCAGCAAACTCGTCTGTCAGTACGGATGCGCCCTCTACGGGAGTACCATCGTCAGTAGTCACCTTTACAGAGATGCGGTGATCGAATCCGATGCGCCATAAGTCACGGTATTCGTTCCAGCCCTCATGAGACTGATAGAGCGATACCCAGTCGTGCCAGTTCTCGTTATCGTTCCACTCGCCGCCTGTCAGCAGACCTGCCTGCGGTTCGACGTAAACGTAATCGGGATCAATGTCGGGGGCAGGCTCTATCCAGATATCAGGTGCAATCGCACTGCCTGCGGCTGCCGTAGGTGCCTCCATAACATCTGCATAGGCGAAATAATCATCAGCGACCGCATCCTCAGCCTCGGCCATAAAGCCATCGAAAATGCCCTCGAGAAAACCTGTGCCGCCATCTACAGGTCTGTATTCTTCTTCGGACTTTACCTCCCTGTGCGTGGTTCCGCCCACGCCGTTGCTCACGATATCCTCGCCCACATAGGGCGCCTCGGTAGCAGTAGTGGATACGGAGCTGCCCTTGTCCGATGCACCTGCAGAAGCGGGCGCAGAAGTCTCATCGCCTGTTTCAGTGCTTGTAAGCGGTGCGTTCTGTGTGCAGCCTGCTGCAGATGTCAGCATAACTGCTGCCAGTAAGATCGACATATACTTTTTCATGATATTACCCCTTTCTGAACTGTGGAATTTCAAAAAGCGCTTTCGATTCATTCTGCTAATAAAACAAAGTGCCGTACAAAAAGGTTGCACGGCAAAGAAAAATTTATGTTATTTTTTGAAAAAGCATACAAACTGGAATATCGCCGAAATAGCTGTAAGCATACATGTGATGGCAGATAACCACAGTTGTATACCTATTTCTGCGTTGATTATGCCATAAACAGCACACATCCATGCGATAACAAAGCATATTCCTGAAATCAGATGCAGATATCTTCGTTTTTCTTTTACAGAACTGATCTCGTCATTCTTTTTCTGAGCTATGGGCGTGTCCTCGTCGCTGTTGAAATCATCGTTAATGAGATAATCCGACGAAACGCCGAAGCACCTGCATATTGCCGAGAGATTGTACATGTCAGGCGCCGATTCACCCGATTCCCATCGGGATATCGCCTGTCGTGATACATTCAGCTTTTCGGCTAGCTGCTCTTGCGTCAATCCCTCTGATTTGCGCATATTGATAAGTTTTTCGTTGAATTTCATGGCCTACCTCCTTTTCGTCATGCTTACATGATACTCCATCCCCCCTGAAAAGTCCAGCACAAGTTCTTTACACCAGCGCAAAAGTTCGTTACATTAGCGAAAAACACACGTTTCAGCTCAAAATGAGTAAAAAAAATCCGCAGACAAGGGGGTGTCTGCGGCAACTCAAACAATGCGCCGTCCGCTTGGGGAAAAGCGGGTTATGTACGGCAAAATAATTGGGGAAAATATATTAAGAAGTATGTTAGCCATTCAGCTACTATACTGTCTTGCAAATTTATTACACTCTAATTATATCATTTCGGAGTCCATTTTGCAACACACAAAATAGACAAATTTATATGGTTGAAATTAGATGTTTTGCGCAGTTTTGTGAACGTTTACAGAACTCCGAAGATATTTGCACAAAAAGCTGAAAGCATGAGTATCAACGGCATAGTCACCATGCTTGCTATGGTGGAGAGCGCAAACTGTCCCGATGCGTAGGCTTCGTCCTTGCCGTGGCGGTAGGAGAACATTATGGTCGCAGAAGCGGTAGGCGCAGCGGCGGCGATCAATATAGTATTTATAACGATCATGGAGACGCCCAGCTTTGCCAGAGGCACGAAAGCCAGCGTAAGCAGAGCAGGCACCGCCAGCAGCTTGAATATCTGGATATAGTAGGCTCTGCCGCACTTGAAACCACGCAGAAGTCCTGCCTTAGCGATCGTCGCACCTGATACTATCATAGCGAGAGGTGTGTTCAGACTGCCCACATAATCCAGAGGCGTCTGAAGGATGGCGGGCAGGCGCAGTCCTGTAAAGAAAAACACCATACCGATCACTATGGCGAGTATCGCAGGGGAGAGCAGCACCTTACCGAAGGTCTTTGCGGTATCCTTTATTCCCTGAGTTTTTTTGCCGCTCATGAGCAGTGTGCCATGAGTCCACATAAACAGATTGAACATGGTGATGAAGCCTGTGAGATAGAATACGCCCTCATCACCAAAGGTTGCTTTGATAAGCGGAATACCCATAAAGCCGCAGTTGCAGTAGATTATGGCAAAGCGGTCTATCTCAAAGTTATCTCTGCCTTTCCTTACTGCGATATTGGACGCAAGTATCAGCACGAGATGTGCAACCGCACCAAGCAGTGTCGAAATTCCCAGACCTGCCAGAAGCTCAGTGTTGAAATCCATCAGATAGGAATTGAAGATGACAACGGGATTTACAATGGTGAGCGTAATAGCGGAAAGCTGCTTTGTACTTTCGTCCGAAAGCATCTTTGCTTTGTACAAAAAATATCCGAAAAACAGCAGTATAAACATTACCACTGCCTGAAATGCGATAATAAGTGCGGAGTCCATGTTTGTTTCCTTTCGGCGTTCTATATATTTATATTTGTATTTTGTAGCACCATTATACTACTTTTTCATATAAATTTCAATAAACCCTCTTGATTTTTCCTGAAAAAGTGATATAATGATTTTAGCACTCTTATTCAGAGAGTGCTAAAAATGCTTAATACGACATTTTGTCGCACTATAAAGACACTAAGGAGCTGATTTTAATGAGAACAAAACAATTCAAGGCTGAATCCAAGCGACTGCTTGAAATGATGATCAATTCTATCTACACCCACAAGGAGATATTCCTGCGTGAGCTTATCTCCAATGCCAGCGACGCTATGGACAAGCTGTATTTCAAGTCCATGAGCGAGAACATCGGCATCACACGCTCGGATATGGCTATCCGTATTGAAGCGGATAAGGATGACAGAAAGCTCATCCTCACCGACAACGGTATCGGCATGACAAAGGAGGAACTCGAAAACAACCTCGGAACCATCGCCAAGAGCGGCTCTCTCGCATTCAAGACAGAAAACGAAAAGACCGAGGATGTGGATATTATCGGTCAGTTTGGCGTGGGCTTTTATTCCGCATTTATGATGGCTAAGACGGTCACTGTTATTTCCAAGGCATACGGCAGCGACGAGGCTTATATGTGGCAGAGCGAGGGCGTTGACGGCTACACCATTCAGGAAGCCAACAAGGATTCCTACGGCACTCAGATAATCCTTGAGATAAAGGACAATGCAGACGAGGAAAACTACGATGAATTCCTGCAGCCCTATAAGATCAAGTCCCTTATCCGCAAGTATTCCGATTATATCCGTTACCCCATTCTGATGGATTCCGAGCATGAGAAGCTGAAGGATGGTAGCGAGAACGAATACGAAAAGGAGATCGTGACCGAGACTCTCAACAGCATGACTCCCATCTGGAAGAAGTCAAAGACCGAGCTGAAGGACGAGGACTACAACAGCTTCTACAAAGATAAGTACTACGATTATGACGAGCCTCTTGCACACATCCACACAAAGACAGAGGGTACTGCTACCTATACTGCATTGATGTATATCCCTGCAAAGGCACCCTATGATTATTATTCCAAGAACTTCGAAAAGGGGCTGCAGCTGTATTCCAGCGGCGTAATGATCATGGATAAGTGCGGCGATCTGCTGCCCGATCATTTCGGCTTCGTAAGAGGTCTGGTGGACAGCGAGGATCTTTCCCTCAACATTTCCCGTGAGATGCTGCAGCATGACAGACAGCTCAAGCTTATCGCAAAGAGCCTTGAAAAGTCCATCAAGAATGAGCTCAAGAAGCTGCGCAACAATTCCCGTGAGAAGTACGAGAAATTCTGGGAGGCATTCGGCACCCAGATCAAGTACGGCATCTACGAAAGCTTCGGCGCAAACAAGGAAAATCTGCAGGATCTGCTGCTTTACAAGAGCAGCTTCACAGGCGGCTATGTGACACTTGAAGAATACGTATCCCGCATGAAAGAGGATCAGAAGTACATCTACTTCGCAAGCGGCTCTTCCGTTGCAAGGATCGAGAGCCTGCCCCAGACCGAACTGCTGAAGGACAAGGGCTACGAGATACTCTACTTCACCGATCATGTTGATGAGTTCACCGTGCAGATGATGCATGATTTCAATGGCAAGGAGTTCAAGTCCGTATCCTCTGACGATCTCGGCCTTGAAACAGAGGCAGAGAAGGAAGAGATCAAAAAGGCAGAGGAGGACAGCAAGGAGCTGTTCGGCTTCATGACCGAGAAGCTCGGCGGTAAGGTAAAGGCTGTAAAGCTTTCTCAGCGTCTGAAAACTCACCCTGTCTGCATCACCAGCGAGGGTATGCTCTCCGTCGAGATGGAGAAGGTACTTTCCGCAATGCCTGATGAGCAGTCGCAGGCCGCTAAGGCTCAGAAGATACTGGAGATCAACGCCGAGCATCCTATCTTTACAAAGCTGAAATCACTCTACGAAACCGACAAGGATGCTGTTGCAGAATATGCGGATATCCTGTATTCTCAGGCACTGCTTATCGAAGGTATGCCTATCGAAAATCCTGTTGAATTCACTAACAAGCTGTGCGAGATCATGGCTAAGTGATACCTAACACATACACCCGTTCTTATTAGTCCGATGGTCATATATAAGTAATTATGAAGCCACTTTTGATATTGTGTCAGAAGTGGCTTCGTGTTGTTTATGCCATTGACTTTATATGAGCACTTTGCTATAATTAACTCAACGATAAATAAGAATTTGACGAGCGAAGCTCGTCAAATTAAGTGAGGAGTTAGGAGTGAGGAGTGAGGAATTATTGTGTTCGCTCCGCTCACGGATTTAAAAACGGCTACGCCGTAACGTTGCTCTAAACCGCTGTCTGAACGCACTTTACAATCAATCAGCACAT
>JAZSGG010000008.1:0-65130 GCA_045532595.1 Oscillospiraceae bacterium
ATGAGCGGCTTCCAGCTTCTCGATATTCAGGATTTCCCGGGTCAGGGCGTTGCAACTGTGGGAATACTCAACTCCTTTTTGCAGAACAAGGGTCATGTTACCGCCGAGGAATGGCGCAGATACTGCGGCGCTTCCGTTGTGCTTGCAAATCTCCCGAGATTTGTTTTCGCATCGGGCGAGGAGATAACCTGCGGTCTGCTCACAAGCTCCACAGCGCCTGATTTCACCGCTGAAAAGCTCTGCTGGCATGTTACTGTTGACGGCGAAACAGTGGCACAGGGCGAGAGTGCTGTCCACTCTAAGGGAGGACGCATCACACGCTACAGGAGTGCTTCTTTCACTGTGAACTGCGACAAGCCTGTCACCGCCACACTGGAGATATCCGCTGACGGCACAGATGTGTTCAATTCCTATCAGCTGTACATCTATCCCGAGATAAACGTTGATATCACAGAAAGCTCCATCACATGGGGCGGCAAGACAGTTGCAGTGACCCGTAACTTTGACGAAGCGAAAAACACAGGTGCACTGTATGTTCCCGTAGCGGAAGATACAGACCTCGTGGGCGAATACTGCACGGATTTCTGGTGCTACGGAATGTTCAGAAGCATTTCCGAATCCATGGGAAAGCCTGTTCCCACAGGTACTCTCGGTCTGTTCATCGAGACGGATTCCGAGCTTCTGAAGAAGTTCCCCACGGCGTACCACACAACTCCCGTGTGGTACAATATCGTTTCCCACAGCCACTGCGCAGACCTCGACGGCACAGATATTGCTCCCGACGTGTGGGTGATAGACAATCCCGAGCGCAGAAAGAAGCTTGCGCTGCTTTACCGCAAGGATGACGTAGTATGCTGCACATCCCGTCTGTGGGAGATCTCCGACAAGCCCGAGGTCAAGCACTTTGCAGCATCCCTCGTGGAGTACATGACAAGATGAATTTCTCCTATACAGACGACAACAAGCGCTACCACACATTAAGCTATCACAACAGACACACCTACGGCTGCAAGGTGCACAAGGCTGCAATAGACGCAGGCTTCACCTGCCCGAACATCGACGGCAGTAAGGGTGTGGGCGGCTGCATCTACTGCAGCGGCGGCAGCGGATACTTCACCGGGGACAGCACCGTTTCGTTGACTGAGCAGTTTAAGGCAGAAGAACAGCGCATACGGGCGAAATATCCCGATGCGCTGATAACTGCTTATTTTCAGGCACACACGAACACTTATGCGCCTGCAGAAAAGTTGGAAGCACTTTATCGGGAAGCAATAGCCGCTGGGGCAGATAGTCTTGCCATAGCAACAAGAGCGGATTGCATCAACGAGAGTAAAGTACAGCTGCTTAGTTCACTGGGCGTTCCTGTGACGGTGGAGTTGGGTCTGCAGACCATCCACGACAGCACTGCGGCGCTCATAAACCGCTGCCACACCACAGCAGAATTCACAAGCGGTTATCAGCTGCTTAAAGAACATGGGATAAGGGTCTGTGTGCATATCATAAACGGACTTCCGAATGAAGACATCCCTATGATGCTGCGAACAGCGGAAGCACTGGGAAAGCTAAGACCCGATGGCGTTAAGATACACCTCATGCACGTTATCAAGGGAACTGCACTTGCTGATATGTACGATTCAGGTAAATATACCCCCATGACAAAGGATGATTATATTGAAACCGTAATAAAACAGCTGGAGCTTATACCACCCGAAACTGTAATCGAAAGGATAACAGGCGACGGCGACAAACGCACCCTGCTTGCACCGCTATGGAGCATGGATAAGATCTCAGTTCTCGGCGGTATCGACAAACGTATGGCCGAGCTTGATACATGGCAAGGCAGATCATTTAAATGAGAGGAGATGGCTTCATGCTTCAGAGTCTTGACCGCAGCGGCGGCAGCCTGTATATGCAGATATACAGTGATATACGGCGTGATATTCTGTTTGGTCGGCTCACCGAGGGCGAGAAGCTGCCTTCCAAAAGAGAACTTGCCGAGCGGCTGAGAGTAAGTCTCATCACCGTGGAAAATGCTTATGCTCAGCTTATTGCAGAAGGCTATATCCGTGCTGTAGAACGAAGCGGATATTATGTACAGTTCAGCGGTATGCCGATAACACCGCCGCAGGCTGACGTTCCCACGCATGCAGAGAGTCGCCGAGATACTCAAGATGACAGTTCTGCCTGCAACAGCCTGTTTCCGTTCAATGTATGGGCAAGGCTGATGCGCAGCGTTATCATGGACAAGGGAGAAAAGCTGCTGCTCCCATCCGACAGCCGCGGTGTTTATGAGCTTCGGGAGGAGATTGCAAGATACCTGTATCGCTCGAGGGGTATATCTGTATCACCAAAGCAGATAATCATCGGCGCAGGCGCAGAATATCTCTACAACATGCTTATTCAGCTGCTCGGAAAAGAACGCAGATATGCGGCGGAGGATCCCTGCTATACCAAGCTTTCAAAGATATATGATCTTAATGGCGTCAAATGGGTGCCTGTCAATCTTGATAAACAGGGCATGTCATGCAGAGAGCTTTATCTGAACAACATTTCAGTGGCGCATATCTCCCCTGCGCACCACTTCCCTACAGGAATCGTAATGCCCATCTCCCGCCGCAGAGAGATCATGAAATGGGCCGAGGAAACACCTGACCGATACATCATTGAGGACGACTACGACAGCGAATTCCGCTGGAGCGGCAAGCCTGTGCCGACAATGTTCGGCATGGACACTGCGGGACGTGTGATCTACATAAACACATTTTCCGTGACTATCGCCCCATCGGTGCGTATAGGATATATGTGTCTGCCTGAGGAGCTTTGTGATATTTGGGAAGAGAAGCTATCCTTCTGCTCCTGTCCTGTTCCTGTTTTTGAGCAATACACGCTGGCGAGATTCATCTCAGGCGGAAGCTTCGAACGGCACATAAGTCGCATGAAAAAGCACTATCGCCGTGTGCGTGAGCTTGTGCTGGAGCTTTTCGACAGGGCTGACTGCCATATTACCGAGGAAAAGGCAGGACTGCATTTTCTTGTCAGCACAAACGAAGCAGATGCCATAGCAGAAATATGCAGCAGCTGCGGAATACGCTTCACCGCTCTCAGCAAATACAGCAGCAAGCCTGTGGACGATCACACATTTGTAGTAAACTATCTGAGTGCGGATGTGAAAACGCTTGAAAAAACTCTTAACAAAAGTTAAACTGAATACAGAAAAGCCGCTTCCTTTCGGGAAGCGGCTACTACTATTTTCTGATAAACTCCTGTTTGATCTCAGGAGCGATCTCTGCAATAGGCTCAGGAGCGGGACGTCCTGTATAATAACCCTGAACATAATCAACGCCGAAATCCAGCACAGTTTTAAGTTCAGCAGCAGTCTCAACGCCCTCCGCAAGCACCTTAATGTTGTTCAGGCGTGCGAAATCAATCGTGCTGTGAACAAACATCTGCTTGTTGACATCCTTATCAATATCCTGAATAAGGAAACGGTCGATCTTGATTATCTGTGGCTTATAGCGCATGAGATTTACGATATTGGAATGACCTGCACCGTAATCGTCAATGGCTATATCGTTATTGCCATTCACATTGCCGACACTCTTGATAGCAGCAAGCTCTTCGTCAGATACACTGTTCTGCTCGGTAATCTCGAACACAACGTTCTTCATCAGACCACCATAACGTTTTACCAGAAGTGCATTATCCTCATCGTTCAGAATGTATCCCGGAATGGAGTTAATAAATACTCTTCTGCCACGGAAGCTTTCCTGTTCATTCGCATAACGCTCCATAACGTTGAACACAGTTGCCTTTTCAACATCATAAAGACGCTTGTACGCCTGAGCGATCTCAAGCACCTGGAACGGATTCATGCCAATGAGCGGATCGGTACGCATGAGAGCCTCATAAGCGTAGATATCACCCGTCTTTGCATCAACGATAGGCTGGAAATGATAGCTGAACATGTTCTTATCGATCAGAGTGCGGAATGCGCCATAGTTCTCAACAGGAGCCACCT
The DNA here is from genome assembly GCA_045532595.1 of Oscillospiraceae bacterium. Classification (GTDB taxonomy): domain Bacteria; phylum Bacillota; class Clostridia; order Oscillospirales; family Ruminococcaceae; genus CAG-115. Next base: position 4,019 of record JAZSGG010000008.1, read on the forward strand.
TATCCTTCTGCACCTCGATGATTCCCATCTTGAGGCGGTTCATGTACATCTCACCGTTTGCAAGAGCAATAAAGCCTGCAAGTGTACCCTCCCATTCGGGATTAACAACAGTACAACCGCAATTCACTTCAATGAAATATTCCTTGCCGCAGCTGTCGTTATATTTACCCTGCTCCTCAAAGAAGCATGCAGTTGCAGCGTTGATCGTATCGCCTATCTCATCACTGGAATCATAGTAGTTGACAACGATGAAATCCTCCTGAGAAATATGTGCGATCATGCAATTCTTGCGATTTGCCATCTTAAGCATTCTTGCAATATTCTTCAGAGCCTCATCCACATCCTTGATACCGTAATTCTCATAGATGAAGCGATAATTCGGCAGACCGTAGATCGAAACAGAAAGATACTTCTTCCTGTTATCAGGATCATTATTGAATTCATCAAACCACTTTGTCAGGCCCTTAAGATTAGGAAGACCCGTATACTGGTTGATAAGCGTAGCATTCTCAACATCACGCCTGAGAGCATTCTGACGCATAGTTTTCAAAGTGCAAGTGAACGAGATATTGAGTATCTTACACAGGCGGTTTATCTGCTGAGCAGACATATCTATCTCATCTGTCTTTACTGCGTAGTAACCGCATGCCTCCGCACCTGCATATATTCCTGTGAACACATACATCTTGTCATCGCTCTCCGCCCATTCACGAAGGTTCGGAGCAACATCCACATAATCAAACTTCTGGAACATCTCGATGCCGTCATCATATTTCTGAGAGGATATTGCACACATCTTATCCGTAGCAGAAAGCTTGACATCATTATAAAGATAATCATTATCTTCAAAAAGTGAAGCCTTCACACATACTGACGAGCATGCCAGTATACAATTATGTGTAAAATCACTGAGCGTCATAAAATCCGCACAGTCGATCATCCTGTCTATCCATGTGTACATGTACATCTCGTGGCTGTTGGAACTCTGCATGATATTGTATAGATCAGCAGCGTCCTTCGTGATGGATGTGTCAGAAACCTTACAGCCGCAGGAGCAGGCTATAAGCGGAGTATATGTCTCGGTGAACACACCACAGGAGATAGTACCGATCAGAGAGCCTTCTACCAGTTCCATGCAAAGGCTTACAAGCTGATCCACATCCTCAAGGCATGTGGTAAGGCGAGGATTATAATACCTCGCATCAGGCATACCATCAAAGCCTGTTACCACAACATCATCGGGAACTGTATAACCCCTGACACGCAATTCCTCGCATACGGCGATCGCCATGCTGTCATTAGCACAGAATATCGCCTGCGGCGGTTTCTTTCCACCTGCCAGCAGCTTATTGAGTGCAGCTATGGTGGGAAGATCCCAGAACTGACCATAATCCACCTGCTTTGACTTTTCAAAAGGAAGGCCATGCTTTTCAAGCACTCGACGATAGCAATCAATTCGATCCTCGGACTGAGGATCACCCTCTATACCTGAGATATAGAAGCTGTCTGTTACATTATGCTCTGTGATAACATGATCGATCACACGCATATATGCATCGGTATAATCCTTGATGACAGAATAACAGCCTTCAACCTCTCTGTCCACAACGATGACAGGGATATTTCTGCTGCGTGCACCCTCGATAATACCATAGAATATCTCGTCATTGAAGAAATGACGGGAAAAGATAATAAGAGCATCAATAATATCATAATTTATAAGATCATAAACTAATTTTGCGCCGCATTCACAATCCTTGGGCTTGTAAAAATCCACTACGCTGTTGAACACCATTACCTTGGTATCAGTGTTTCTGGCAGAATCAAAAAGCTTCTGAACAAATTCAGCGCGGGCGCGTTCATGAATCTTGGTGACACATACGCCTATAACACGTTTTCCGCCTAACATACAAGCACTCCTCTCCTGATTTTATATGTATAGGTTAATTGTATCATAACAATGCATATTTGTCAATTATCTTTTGGATGTCAGATGTATTTTTGTGTAAAATCACCATAATTTTCTGCAGTATTTTCAAACATGTGTTTTACGCTTGACAAATTTGTCAAAAAGTATTATAATAAGTTTGTGAATTAAAAGACAAACTCCCCTGACGCTGAAAGCTTACTGACGGCAAAGCGGAGCTGTCCGTTCACAGACCTTTTTCTGACGCTGAAACCTATCTTGAAGCGAAAGACACGATGCAACTCTGAATATCTCATGATATCTGCGCCTTTGAGTGTTTTTCGTCCTAAAAACCTCAGGGCGTTTTTTGATATTACTTGAAGGAGCAACTGCTATGGAAGAACTGACCCGTGTCGCAATAATTGCAATGATAATCGAGAATGACTCCAGTATCACAACGATCAATGAGCTGCTGCACGAATACAGCCGCTACATCATCGGAAGGATGGGTATCCCCTATCGTGAGAAATCACTCAACATCATCAATGTGGTGATGGATGCTCCCGCAGATTACATATCCGCTCTTTCAGGCAAGCTTGGCAGGCTGGAAGGCGTCACAGCAAAGGCAGTATATAAAAAGCAGTGATTACACTGCAAAAGAAAGGAACAGAAAAAATGAAGATGATGAGAACATTCAAGAGCGCTGTTGCAGCTCTGCTTTGCGCTGCACTGCTGACAGGCTGCGCAGGCAACAGCACAAGCTCCGACACCGCTGCAACAAATGAAGCTTCCACCGTTGCTACCACTGAAGCATCCACAGCAGAGGCTGAGGATACGGCTACAGCAGAAGCTGCTGTTACCGTTGAAGACATCGTAAGCACTGAAGCTCCCGAGACTGCTGACACAGAAACTGTTGATACCGAGATCTCCTATCCCGAAAGCATCAACGTACTTGCTATGAAGGGTCCCACTGCTATGGGCATGACTCAGCTGATGGACGAGGACGAGACAAAGGGCTATCCCTATGAGTTCTCCATCACCGCAGCTGTTGACGAGATCGCACCCACAGTCATCAAGGGTGAGGCTGATATCATCTGCGTACCTGCTAACCTTGCATCCGTACTCTACAACAAGACCGAGGGCGGCGTAAAGGTCCTGGCTATCAACACACTTGGTATCCTCTACATCTGCGAGAACGGCTCCACTGTTACATCCATGGAAGATCTCAAGGGCAAGACCATCTACGCAAGCGGCAAGGGTGCTACTCCTGAGTATGCTCTGAACTATATTCTCCAGCAGAACGGTATCGACCCCACTAAGGATGTAACAATCGAGTGGAAATCCGAGCATTCCGAGTGCCTTGCAGCTCTTACAGCTAACGAGGGCAGCGTTGCACTTCTCCCCCAGCCTTTCGTTACAACAGCACAGATGAAGACCGAGGGCATCAACGTAGTTATCAACATCACCGAGGAGTGGGAAAAGCTTGACAACGGCTCCGCATGCCTTACCGGTGCAGTTATCGCAAGAACAGCATTTATCGAGGAGTATCCCGAGGTAGTTGCAGAGTTCATGGAGAGATACGCTGAATCCGTTGAGTTCGTTACAACAAATGTTGCAGAGGGCGCTCAGCTTGTTGGCAAGTACGATATCGTTCCCGCAGCAGTGGCTGAAAAGGCAATCCCCGAGTGCAATATCGTATGCATCACAGGCGATGAGATGAAGGAGAAGATGGCAGGCTACCTCAACGTTCTTTTCGAGCAGGTAGCAACATCCGTTGGCGGCAAACTTCCCGCAGACGACTTCTACTACATGGGTTGATAAAACCAACTAAACAAAACAGATAGAACAGGTAGCGGGCGGCATATTGTCGCCCACTAACCATATCTTAACAAGGAGGAAAAAGCATGAAAAACGGCAGACTCAAAAAGAATCTCATCTCAGCTGCATGCGTTGCATTCTGGCTTATCGTCTGGCAGATAGCCGCAATGCTGTTATCAATGAAGATCAAGAATCTGCACGTTCTGCTGGCTTCTCCGACAGAGGTCGCTGTGCGGCTGTGGGAGCTTATTCAGACGGCAGATTTTCTGAAAAGCCTGATGTTCTCGCTTGTAAGGATACTCGGCGGCTTCTTCATAGGTCTTGCGATAGGAACAGGACTGGCTGCGCTTTCGGGCAAGATCATGTTCTTCCGCAGACTGTTTGCGCCGCTCATATCTGCCGTTAAATCCATACCCGTGGCAAGCTTTACAATTCTTGCTCTGATGTGGATAAGCTCCAAAAATCTTTCGGTGCTGATATCTGTGCTTATTGCAATACCCATAGTTTACTCCAATATGCTTGAGGGCATAGACAGCCTTGATCCAAAGCTGAAAACAATGGCGGATATCTTCCGCATACCTGCTGGAAAGCGGTTTATCGGCGTGTATCTTTCTCAGCTGCTGCCTTATTTCAGATCTGCATGCAGGCTTGCAATGGGTCTTTGCTGGAAAAGCGGAATCGCTGCTGAAGTTATCGGCATGCCTGATGGTTCTATCGGCGAAAAGCTGTTCATGTCAAAGGTTTATCTTGAAACAGCAGATCTTTTCGCATGGACGCTGATAATAATCCTGCTCAGCTTCGTGTGCGAGAAGCTGTTCATGGCTCTGGTGGACTTCATCGTCCGCCGTGTGGAACGCATGTAAGGAGGGAGAATATGACGCTTATCGCTAATAACATCTGCAAAAGCTTCGGCGAAAAAAAGGTGCTTCAGGATCTCTCTTATAAGTTCCCCGACGGTAGCTTCACCGCTGTGATGGGACCCTCGGGCTGCGGTAAATCAACACTGCTTGCAATATTGATGGGTACGCTTTCTCCCGACAGCGGCAACATAGAACCTGACACCGAATACAGAAAGAGTGCTGTGTTTCAGGAAAACAGGCTGTGCGAAAACCTCACGGCCGGAGCAAATATCCGACTTGTTACGGGAAAACGCTTTTCCCCTGCGGAGATAGAAAAAGAACTTGCTGCACTTGGACTTCAGGATTGCCTGAATACTCCCGTAAAGCAGCTGAGCGGCGGCATGAAACGGCGTGTAGCTCTGCTGAGAGCTTTATTGGCAGAATACGATGTGTTGTTTCTTGACGAGCCGTTCAAGGGTCTTGACGAGGTAACAAAGGCGCTTGTTATCGAGCGAGTCAAAGAAAAGACCGCAGGCAGAACGGTGATCATGGTAACACATGACGCCGAGGAATGCAATGCTCTTGCACAGAACGTAATTAAAATGTAATATCAGAAAAGGCGGAGGATATCCGCCTTTTAATTATGCTGAAATATCATATTCTGCATATATTCGCCTTTTCGGGAAAATATAGTACCGACTGAATATGTCAAGGAGGAATATGATGAACGGCATAAATAAGAACATATCCGTGCGATCTCCGCTGAATGGCAGAGTCGTGAGCCTTTCAGAGGTTTCGGACACTGTTTTTTCCGAAAAGATACTGGGTGACGGCTGCGCTGTTATCCCGACCGACGGAAAGATATACAGCCCTGTAGACGGCGTGATATCTTCCGTTGCCGAGACTAAGCACGCTTACGGCTTCACAACTGATGAGGGCGTTGAGATACTGGTGCATTTCGGATTGGAGACTGTGTCACTGAACGGAAACGGATTCATTTCCCATGTAAAAGAAGGCGCAAGAATCAAAGCAGGCGACCTTGTGGCAGAGGCTGACATGGAGCTAATGCAGGAGAAAGGGCTTGACACGATCACGTCTGTAATCATTACAGGTGGTTGCGAAGGCTACGATATGCAGGTGGATATCGGTGACATAAAAGTCGGCGATGAGCTTATCAAACTCATCCCAAACGAAGCGCCCGGCGAGAAGCTTGCCGCTGCAGGCACAGAAGAAGTCCCCGTTGATGATCCTGAGAAGGAGAAAAAACACGGCAAGGGCTTCGATCTGCTGCAGAAGCTTGGCAAGGTGCTTATGACCGTAATCGCTGTAATGCCTGCGGCAGGTCTCATGATAAGCATCGGCAAGCTTATTGCAATGACAGGCGGCGATATCGCTGTTTTAGCAACGATCGGAAGCATTATGGAAAACATCGGCTGGGCGATAATCGGCAATCTGCACATCCTTTTTGCCGTTTCCATCGGAGGCAGCTGGGCAAAGGAAAAAGCGGGCGGCGCATTTGCTGCGCTGCTTGCATTCATCCTGATAAACAGTGTAACAGGAGCGATATTCGGTGTTTCCTCAGATATGCTGGCCGACCCTGAGGCTGTGACTTATTCGCTTTTCGGGCAGGAGATGTTAGTATCAAATTACTTTACTTCTGTACTGGGTGCGCCTGCGCTCAACATGGGCGTTTTTGTGGGCATCATATCAGGCTTTGTGGGCGGTATTGTCTACAATAAGTTCTACAACTTCCGAAAGCTGCCCGAAGCACTCTCCTTCTTCAACGGAAAGAGATTCGTGCCGCTGGTTGTCATTCTGTGGTCTGTGATAGTTTCGCTGGTGTTGGCGGTGATCTGGCCTGTCATTCAGTCGGGCATCAACGCATTCGGTATATGGATAGCGGATTCCGCAGACACATCTCCCCTGCTTGCGCCGTTTATCTACGGCACACTGGAAAGACTGCTCCTGCCTTTCGGTCTGCATCATATGCTGACTATCCCGATGAACTACACAAGCTTCGGCGGCAGCTATATCATTCAGACAGGCGCATCCGCAGGAACAACAGTATTCGGTCAGGATCCGTTGTGGCTTGCATGGATAACAGATCTTATCAACTTCAGAAACGCAGGTGATACCGCTGCTTATGAGGCGCTTCTGACCTCAGTTACACCTGCCAGATTCAAGGTAGGACAAATGATAGGCTCAACAGGACTTCTGCTCGGCATTGCGCTTGCAATGTACCGCAGAGTGGACAAGGACAAGCGAAAGGATTACCGCTCCATGTTCGTATCAACAGCACTGGCGGTGTTCCTTACAGGCGTTACAGAGCCGATAGAGTTCATGTTTATGTTCTGCGCACTGCCGCTGTATATCGTGTATGCGATTTTACAGGGTCTTGCATTCGCACTTTCGGATGTGATAGATCTGAGGCTACACTCCTTCGGCAATCTTGAATTTCTGACACGAGTTCCGATGTCAGTGCAGGCAGGTCTTGCAGGTGATATCATCAACTTCCTGATAAGCTGCGTTGCTTTCCTTGTGATAGGTTATTTTGTGGCGTACTTCATGATAGGAAGATTCGGTTATGCAACACCCGGACGTCTCGGAAACTACACTGCAGGCGGCGGAGATGATGACGCACCACGCAGCCCCAACGGCGTATCCTCAGCCGACAGTCAGGCTGAACGCATTATAGCACTGCTGGGTGGCAGGGAGAATATCACCCTTGTGGACGCATGCATGACAAGGCTGCGAGTGACAGTGAAGGATCCCACGCTTGTTGCGGATGCAGACAGATGGAAGGCAGAAGGCGCTCTCGGTCTCGTAAAAAAAGGAGAAGGCATTCAAGCTATATACGGGCCTAAAGCTGACATCCTGAAATCCGACATCAACGATATTTTATAGCATCATAAAAGGGCGACGTAAGACTACGCCGCCCTTTTGATATATCATTTCATCAGATCCAGAAAGCATACAGCTCAAAATACAGAAGGAAAGCTGTTGTAAGCACACAGAAAATTGCTGTGATGATATGCCTTACCTTTACGGATATCTTCATCTCTTTTGATGTGAATACGTTTTTTATAAGCAGAACTGCAGCTGCTACCATAGCAAGCATTGACAGCATAACGATGATACTCATTATTACTGTACCGACCGAAGAGAACGGGAATACAAGGAAGTAAAGCGCAACTGTCAGCACAGAAAGAACGATACCGCCCTGACCCAGCAGTGCGAGCTTAGCCGCTGCATCGCCCTTTCTCTTCTTCAGCATACAGAGATTGATAATGAGGAACACCAGATAGATAATACCGATAGCCGCAGTGGCAAATACCCATATAAACTTCAGCATGAATGTTCCGTCGTACATATAATCCGTGAAAGACACCTGCAGCAGCGGAGCGTCATCGGAAGTCCTGCCGCCGAATATGACCGTCTTCTGCGAATCCTGTTCAAAGATATATGTATCATCTGCTATTCTTGTAAGCTTAGCCAGACCGAGAACGCTGTAAACATCCTCATCCTCAGTGGGGGTAGCGCCGAAAAGGGATAAATAGCTTATCATCTTTGCCCAGCCCTTCAGGATACCTCTTGCCGATACATAATAGCCTGAAATATCGCTGCGCTCTGTGATCTCGCCGCCTGCCATGCGGGGATTATCCGCAGCATCTCCGAATACTAGCTGAGGAATGCCGCTGCACATCAGGCTCTCGCCCATCTGATTCGTCACGACCGCAACGCCTGTTTTGCTGACAGGATCAAACATGAGGTTTGCGGAAAAGCCTTGAGTGTTGCCACCGTGACCCATTACATCCACAGCATAGAAATCATTCCACAGTCCGTGATTGTTTCGGGGGGTAACACCATCGCCATAAAAAGAAGATGCAGAGAGCATAAGATCGAGAGTCTCCTGCTTTTCAAAAAGCAGGCAGTCATCACTTACAAACGCCTGACCGAATGCGGTGAGATCCGCAAGTGTACCTGTAACAGAGCCTGCAGGATACAGCAGGATATAGCTCATACAAGTATCCATCGGCATATCAACTACCTGACCCATCTGCTCCATAACAACGTAGGCCTTTGCCTTCTCACGCTGAGTGCGCACCCATTCATTGTCACGATAATCCGCAGCAACAGAAGTATGCTCCATGCCGAGCGGCTGCAGGATGTTCTCACGCACATACTCCGCATAATCCTGTCCGCTCACGCACTCAACTATGTAACCTGCCAGCGCCGCACCCCAGTTGGAATATGCAGTTATCTCACCGGGTTTATTGACCTGAGCAGGCTCACATGCCTTCAGCGCCTCGCCGAGCGGGATTATATCTGCTTCATCGGCTACCTCAAGTCCGAAAACAGTCTCCTGCCAGCCTGCGTTATGATTCATCAGATTGAGCATAGTTATCGGCTCATCATAGCTAAGCTTTTTGAAGAAACCTTCAGGCAGATATGCGCGGACATTTTCATTCAGATCGAGCTTTCCCTGCTCGTACAGCTGCATTGCACTCACCCATACGAACAGCTTGGATATACTTCCCCACTCATAAACAGTGTCATCGTCTGCCTTGACGGAATTTTCCCTGTCTATCTCGCCGAAATGTCCGCTATAGACAACATCCTCACCGACAAAAACAGCTGCGCCAAAGGATGCATACTTACCTTCATTCTCAGCAGCATAAGCTTCTATCTCTGCGCCGAAATCAGCAGAAACTGTTTCCACCGCATTAACAGACGAAGCCATCACGCTCAGCGACATCACCGCAACCAATAGCGATGACAATATCTTCTTCATAATATCAGCCTCCAGATTTGTTGTTATTGTATATGTTCGATATACACAATATACCACCTTTAATATGATTTGTCAATAGGTTTTTTTATTTTTACCACAAATTCTTTCATCTATCCTTCTTGCAAAGGAAAATGTATATGGGATAAAATACTTGCTCCAGAAATTAAGTGCTGTAGGATTAAGAGTTTCAAAATCCACGCCGAGATGCGTGACGCCCTCGTCAGAAAGAGTGTCACGAATATACCCGAGAAGCGATTGTGCGAGACCTCCGCTGCGATATCTCTCATCAAAATACGCACCACAGATATTTTTCATCTTTGCATGTTCGGTAATGAAGTTTTCCCCATCATCCTCCAATGAGATGAAACCTATTATTTCACCATCAGATTCCGCAACAAATACACGAATGTCCCTCCTCTGAAACCATTCCTCATAACGTGCCTTATCTGTCGGATAGAATATAGGTGAATTTTCAAGATGCTTCACAAGTCCATTTCTCAGCTTTCTTATTCTTTCAAATTCATCTGAGAGCAATTCACTGAAATGAACTTCGCTTCCGTGATTTTTCAAGGAAAGCTTTGATATCTCACGCACTGCGTCACAGCACCGTATTCCAAATCCGTTAAGCACAAACGAGTGTGCGATTTCATCATCATGCGCATATCTGCTCAGAGCGCAGCTATAAACACCGCTGTTCACAAATTCCTCCGCTACACTCGCAAGCAGCATTGAAGCCAGTCTGCCACGATCTTCATACTCATAGGAAAACGCACTTCCACCGAGAGGCGAAAACACACCCTTAACATCACCTAAAAATCCATCCCATGGGCCTGCGAACAAAAGATATCCCACAAGCTTGCCATCACGCACCGCAACCTTACCGAAAGGCTGACTGCTAAGCCAATTCAGAACTCCCGTCAGCATTTCGGAAGTATCTTCTTCGGGGAGATCTGGACAATACTTTCTTTCCTCTGCAAGCTCGCTCAGAGCAAGCTTTACGGCATCGCCGATATATGCTACTGTAAATCTCTCAAACACTATGCTCATTTTCTGTACCCCGCTTTCATTCTCTTTGCCTTGAAATTCTCATCATAAAGCCTTTGATACAGCCGCCAGCGTTTTTCACTGATCTCACCCGCTTCAAGAGCCTGTTTTACGGCACAGCCGGGCTCGGTATCATGCCTGCAATTGCTAAACCTGCACAGCGGAAACAGATCCGTTATTTCAGAAAAAGTGTCATCTATTCCCTTGTCGATATCACATACGCCTATCTCTCTCATGCCGGGGGTGTCAATTATCGTAACTCCGTTGTCAAGAACGAAAAGCTGCCTGTGAGTAGTCGTGTGGCGACCTTTGCCGTCATCCTCACGGATACTGCTGGTCTTCATTACCTCCTTGCCTGCGATGGCATTAAGCATCGTGGATTTTCCTACGCCCGACGAACCGATAAGCGCAATAGTAACGCCTTCTCTGAAATACTTCTGCAGATCTGACATACCCTCACCTGTAACAGAGCTTACAGCTATCACATCAGTTTTTTCAGAAACGCTGCGCACCTCTGCGATATAGTCCTCAATATTAAAGCAAAGATCTGCCTTGCTTAGCACCACCACAGGCATACCGCCGCCCTGAACAGTCACCGAAATATATCGTGCTATCCTGCCGATATTGAAATTCTGATTGAGCGAGGTCACTATGAACACATAATCAAAATTCGCTGCAATGGGCTGTTCCACAAGAGTTTTCACATAACCGTCCGCATGACCGCTGCGGTCGGGTCGGGAGAGATAGCTTTTTCTCTCCGATATGCTGTCAATAAGAGAATCTCCATATGGATTGTAGATGACCTCCACATAATCTCCCACAACGGGATAATTGCCGCTGTTGTAGAGAGTTCCTTTCATTCTGGCGCTTATCTCTCCCATATCCCCCATGAGAGTATAACGCTCACGCTGTACCTCAGATACTCGCATAGTAAGTGTTGTTTTTTCGTTAGTAGTCATTGTAATAACCATTCCTTTCATATACTTTCATCAATCTTTTGCATTACCTCGGCAATATCCGACAAATGCTGCGGCACGAGAAAAGAAAGGACATCCCAAAATCTGAATTTGGGCGCAAAAATGCCGCAGCATGAACACACTGCGGCATAAATATCTCATAAGAAATAGTTATTTCAATATTGCCGAGGTAATCCTGCTCTTACAATTATTCGATCTTCTCATAATGTAGGTCATCTTAATTACCTCTCTTTCCTGAAATTTCAGTTTTCGAAAACATGTGTTTTCAAACACCTTATTAAGTATAACACCATAATAAAGATTTGTCAAGGGGTTACACTGTTTTTCGGATAAATTCATTTACGCATTATAGTACATATCATAAACCACATATCCGCTGATATCGCTGAGTGAGCCTTCTGAGGTCTCCATGCACATCATGCACCTCGGCTCCTGCATCGGGAATCCGCTTGTGGGATGGATGCCGAATTCCGACGAGGTCTTAAAGCCTACACGGTTATAAAAATGATAGTCACCCTCCACGTTTATGCCCTTGAATCCGTACTTTTTCACTTCCTCGATACCGAGCTTCAGCATGGTTATTCCGACGTGCTGATGGAAATAGTCCGCATGAACGGAAACAGGTGCAAGCATAGCAATGCTGCCGTCGTTGATATGACCGCCCTCTTTGGTCTCAGACAGCGGAAATCTCGAAAACAGGAAATGTCCCACTATCTTTCCGTCAAGCTCTGCTACAAAGGAAAGCTCGGGGATGTAATACTCTGACATTCTGATCTCCTCAATCAGAGCGATAATGTCACTGCCGTCGGAATAATCAGTTCCCTCGCTGAACGACCGCAGCACGAGAGAGATGATATCCTTGTAGTCCTTCGGTGTTTCGGGTCTTATTGTAATGTCGTTTCTCATTAATTCTCCACTTAATTCATTGTAATTGCTTAGTTCATAACAAGTTTCAATATACACACTTTTTTATTCTTTATGCTCCTCAATTGAAAAATGCGACTGAATCATCTTGGCGACTTCTTCTGCAGCTAAAGCAGTGTTATCAATTTTAATATAGTTTTCAAAGGGCAGGCTCTCTCCGTCGTAGGAATTGAGACGATATTTCTCACTCGTATTTCTCATTTCCTCCTCACTCCATTCAAGATCGCGTTTAGATTCCTTGTGAAGCAATCGGTTTTCGCTTTTGTTTCGGATAAGGCGTTCTTCAAAATCAGCGCAAAGCTCGACAACATAACAGCTTGCTCCATTTGCCTTAAATTGCTCTATTACATTCTGCAGATAGTCAAACTCGCTCTGCAAATCGAAAGCACACATATATGTGAATATCAATCCACGGAAATCCCCCTTAGCAAACAGTTCAAACACCGTTTTCCGAATGGTTTCGTTCAAAATGCACCATTCTTTTTCAGAGGCAGAAAAAAGCTTTCGGGTCAGCTCAATGGACATGTGATTATGAAACAAGCGTAGTCCCGTAAGCTTTGCAAGCTCCTGTCCCACGGTCATTTTTCCTACAGCGTGAGGACCCAGAATAATTACAAGCGACTTGGACATTTTAGTTCTCCTTGTACATAAACATAATATATTCATTGTCAACAAAGCCGTTTTTATGATAGAAATGAGGTGCAGGTGCATACTTATTCGTGCAAAGAGTAAGTCCTGCAAGCTTATGCTCCGAAACGTATCTTTCCGCAACCTGTATCAGTGAAGTGCCATGGCCGCTGCGCTGAAGCTCGGGACGTATGAACATCTCATCAATAAACAGCTCGCTGTTGTTCCACCATATCTTTTCATGTGCAAACAGCGCACCGACGATCTTTCCGTCATCCTCAACTACAAAGCCGACGAACTTACTTGCATAGAAATAATCCGCAAGATATGCTGCGGCGGTCTCAGCAGTCCAGTGACACTGCCACATCTCATTGTTATATACAGCACAGAGTATCTCTGCGCACTGCGGAATATCCGCTTCCAGCATTGCTCTTATCATGTCAGTCCTCCGTCATCACAACCGAGAACGCAAACGGAACAGCCTTTGCCGTTTTGTTTACGAAATCCACGGTATAGCCTGTGCCATCCTTGTGAAAAAATCCTTCCTGCGGTTTTATGCGAATATAGCACAAATTATCATCATCCTCGTTATTGTGGAGAAAATACCACTTTTCGAACACATCTATCAGCTTTTCCCTGATAGCTGCATTATGCCGATCCTTCGGATGCCCGATGACCTCCGCCCCACCGCTGAAGGAATGAGCGTTTCTCGTACAGAGCGATACATTGGGATTCCGCCGTATATCCCTGACCTTTTGCGAGAGGCCATACGCCACCACATAGAAGCATTCACCATCAAAATATGTATCAACATAGCGCTGATACGGTGCGTTTCCGTTTATCGTTGCGAGCGCAAACTGGTAGTCACGCCCGAACATCTCCGTCATGACCTGTATTGCTTTTTCATATTCGTTCATATCATCACCTGATACTCATTCTTAGCCTTTCATAAGCTGCGCTCCAGTCTCTGTGGGCATTATCAAGAATGATCTTCTCCACAGGCAGCTCAGAGAGTATTCGAAGCTCCCTTTCCTGCCGCTCTCTAAGACAGGCTATGTAGCCATCAAAGCCTACGGCGGAAATGATCCTGCCGTAAGTGCCGTTCACATGGTAGTCTATTACTCCGTCAAGCCAGCCCTCACGCTCGGCGGATGCCTTATTCACGCAATCCGCTATATCATCGTTTCTGAGGTATATCACAACGGGACCCATCGGTGAGATAATCTCCGCTATCTGTTGTATGTAATCACGGGAAATGCACTCGTCAAAGCCGAAACGCATCATTGTCTCGCACATGGGATTCTGAAGCAGAACGCAGTTAAACACATAAACCGTATCAGCATCTGCATTTTTAACGAAGCTGCGCCACTTTTCAAGCATAACAGGCTTTTCAATTTCCCACGGCAGGAAATCATATATCTTGTGCTTCAGCAGCCTGTCGAAAAGCTCGCCTTGAAAATGCGAGAGCGGCACAGCAAAGCCATCCGCAGCAGGCTCAGAGCTGCATTTTATCGCAGACTGCTCCTCAGCCGAAAACTCAGATAATGTGCTTTCGCTGAGGTATGCATGAAATTCGTAGTCCGCAGGATGATCTCCGCTGCCCTCGTCCACATAAACGACCTTGCTATGTTCTTTCAGAAGTTCTGCAACAAATGCAGAAGTCGTGCTTTTACCCGAACACGGAAGCCCCTCGATGATAAATAATCTGTTATTCATAAAATCTCTCTAACTGTTCCTCACTGCGCCTGTATTCCTTGCCATAATCATCACGGATGAGTATCTTGTGATCCACAAGCTCACGGCGGAGTGTTACGGGATCGCCGTAGGTGTGCCACTCATTAAGCAGGGCGTTGATCTCCTTTTCAGTGTACACCTTGCCGCTTACGAGCTTCTCAGAAAGATACACGAATGCGTGCAGCTTCATCTTTCTTTTTGCAGGTAGAGCGGTAAGTCTGCCCTCATTATCAAGGAAGCTTTTAAGTGCGGCCATGCTCTCCCCGCAGCGTGAAATTCGGCGGTATATCCTTGCGGTATCGCCGCATTCCTCGACCGCATCGCAGAAATAGTGGAAGCCGCACTTCTCGTAAAACTCAATGTGGGATGTGAGCAGATATACCGTGTTACAGCCGAATGCACTCAGCTCCGCGCTTATATAGTCCATCAGGTACTTTGCAAGACCCTGACCACGGTAGTCCTCCTCGGTGAAAACCGCACAGATATTGGGAGCAAGATCCTTTCTGTCATGGAAATCGTTCTCGATAACGCCCATGCCGCAGACTATCTTTTCACCATCAAGAATAACGTACCACTGCACTCTGCCCGTTTTATCTTCAATACATTCCTGCATACTCTCAAGATAAGCTTCGACGGGAACGCCCCATTTCTGATTGAACCAAGCTGCGGCAGTCTCTGCCATCTCTGCATGGTCACGTATTTTTATCAATCTGTAATTCTTGTTCATATATAAATCCTCTGATCCATATTGAATATCAGCTGCCATGCGCTGTCCTGCCATTTCCATGTGGATGTCACACGGAAAAGTCCGGCAAGATCTGCATTCTCAGCACAGTCTGCTATAGTTCTTACGATATAATGCACCTGAATATGACTATCTGTTTCACACAGCACTTCAAACTCGCTTATCTCATAGCCCGAGATCCCATATCCCGCCACAAGCTCAGCATACTGAGTGCCTGTGAGCCTTGCGCCGCCGCAAAGCATCACCGCATCAGGTGAAACAAGCTGAGAAAACGCCGCAGCATCGCAGTTCTTCGCTGCCTGCCACATAGCATTTTCAAGTGAAAATATATTTTCTTTCATAATATCATTCCTCAATGTCTTTGTCAACAGCGAATTGCGAATGTACCTTTTCCACCTCACTGCGGATATCAAGAAAAACCTCCGCTATCTGAGGATCGAAATCCTCGCCGCTGCCCTGTCTTATTATATCAAAACACTTATCAAGAGGCATTGCATCACGATAACAGCGCTTCTCAGATACCGCATCGAACACATCCGCAACCGCCATTATCCTTGCGCACAGCGGAATGTCCGTGCCGCTAAGTCCGTCAGGATATCCCCTGCCGTTCCACTTTTCGTGGTGATATCTTGCGACCTCAAATGCCATCGTGCGGTAATCCTCATCGCCCATGTTGCGGAAGGTCTCACGGATGATATCGCCGCCCCTTGCCGCATGAGTTTTCATTTCAGTATACTCCTCATCGGTAAGCTTGCCCGGTTTTCTGAGAACAGCATCAGATACAGCTACCTTGCCGATATCATGCATAGGCGCAGCCTTGCACAGGTGCGTGATATAATCCTTTGTAAGTACCGAGCTGCAGATATCTCTTGCCCGCAGCTCCTCAGCAATAAGCTCGACATATCTGCTTGTCCGCTTTATGTGACCTCCGGTGTTGTTATCACGGTTTTCTATGAGGTTTGCAAATCCCATCACAGTTTCGGTGTGCAGCTTTGAAAGCTCCTGCAGAGCGGGCGCCTCGGTGTTCATATAAACGCCCAGTATCATAACGGTAACTGCAACACAGGTAATAAGAGTTTCGGGGAATATCATCTGCACTGTTGTAACTGCTGCAAGCACCAGCAGATATGTGAAGATGCTTGCACGCTTATGCCCTGCAATGTAATTCCATCGGCGCAGAAATGTTCCCAGTGTAAGGACGATATACACTGCAGCCATAATAAAGCAGGTGTAAGCCGAAACTCCCATGGAATAATCAGTGTATGCTCCATCAATATATTCCAACGAATGTATATTGCACACGACCATCACCGCATTTATTGCAAACGGCAGACATATCAGCATTTTTCCACGCCTGCTTTCAGGAAATGCGCCTGTAATATGAAGCATATACAGGAACAATGCAAATATAACAAGATCAATGCTCAGAAGGAATAAAGCATGCAGAATATCGTTGACGACAGTCGGAATAGCCTCACGATGATTCACAGTGAAAGCCGTTGCGCCATCCAGTGTAACGCTTACTATTCCCAGCACCAACAGTCTGAAGAAGGGTGCGACTCCGATTCCCCTGCGATATATACGGCATTCATTAAGATAGATGAACGCTATGTATATCAGCACCACAAGGCAGCTTGCCTGAAGCCTGATGTGTTCCATTACTTCGCCAGCCTTTCAAGCTCCTCAGCCATCTGCTTGATATCACGAACCATGAAGCCGAGAGTCTCGATGCCTGCACTGTTCTCCTGAATAGCGGCTGCCATGTGCTGAACCGCACCGCAGTTGTTCTCAATATTACCGCTGACTCTTTCCAGCTTATCATTGACTTCGCTGCCCTTTACTGTAACGCTGTCTATAACTGCATTCATATCTGCAATATTTCTGGATATCTCAGCATTGGAACGGCTTATCTGCTCAGCAGATGCACGCATCTGCTGCATGCTCTCCATACCCTCACGGGTAAGCTCGAAATTCTTTTCCATGGACGCAACTGTACCTGTGATATTCTCTGTTACCTGTCCGATGATATCGCCTATCTCAGAAGCTGCCTTCTTTGTCTGCTCAGAAAGGCTCTTTGTCTCGCCTGCTACTACAGAAAATCCCTTGCCTGCCGCACCTGCACGGGCAGCCTCGATAGATGCGTTTATTGCGAGGATATTCGTCTGCATAGAGATATCCTCAATAACCTTGATGATCCTGATGATCTGCTCAGACTGCTCGGAAAGGCGGGAAATAATTGCCTTACTCTCTTCTGTACCCTTGCATATCTCATCCATACTGTTGCTTGCAAGAGCCATTTTTTCGTCATTTTCCGCGGTGATGATATCAGCCTTTTCTGTGAGGGCTGCAATACTGCGGCTCATATCCGAAAGCGCGTCGAGGTCATCGGAAATAAGGTTCATATTATCCTCAACGTTCTTGATGTGATCAAAATTCGCTTCGCTGTCCCGCATTACATTTGCGGATTCATCTGCGATGCTGCGGTTGGATTCCGCTTCTGCAGAGGATATCTTATCAAGCTCTGTCACAGTCAGAAGAAGCTTTCCCGATACCTCGAGAGACTTCTCACGCATGATACGCTGCTGCTCTGCGCCCATCAGGTCGCCGAGCATTGATGTGGTACGCTTGCAGAGCATAGTGAAGATGGCAGATATTGCAAACAGTATAAGAGATCTGGGAATTATGCCGAATAAGAGAACATCAGTAACGCTCTCAAAATTGTGATCCACCACATGACCTGCAGAGAAGCAGGAAAGCTGGCCCATAGATACTCCAACTATTGTGGCAAAAGTAGCTATCAGATTAAGCTTACCTGAAAAATAAAGGCTTGCAATAGCTATAGGATATACAAACAGCAGAACAGCGTGCCAGGAAAGATACACCGATACTACCATTGTAAAAACCGTTGCACACACTACGATAACATACTTCACCTACAAGCCGTCTTTTTTCATAAAATTAACAATGACCGTAGGCACTAACAGCATTACCGCACCTTTTATAAACGCCATTATCATCGTATTCAGATCAATGACAAAGATGCCCATGATATCAAGCACAACTACCAGTGCATATACAAGCACTGTGATCCTCATCACCTTTGCAGCCGCCTTGTTGGCACTTCTTTCGTTTTCTCTTAATAGCTCCATGATACTGTCCTCCGTTTTTATATTTTTTTGCGGACTATAACACGAAGCCGCTCATTATGTAATGAATGGCTCTGCGTCTAAGCGTCCGGCTCTTTACGTTATTATTCTTCAGCGTCTTTTTTCACGCTGATCTTCATATCCTCGGCATTTATCACGCACTCCTGCCTGCATTTCGGGCAGAAAAGCGGCAGATTAAGTATGACCGTATCCTCTCTCAGCTTGACCCGTGTCTTGCTTCCACAGAAAGGACACAATACCCATGTTTCCTCCATAGTAGGATAATCACCTGCGCTTTATCAAAACTATCTCAGCATCCGTGCCGTTTTCGCCGTACTCGCTTACCATTAGATATCTGCCGTCAGTTGCAACACCATAACACCTGTCGCTGCCCTCTTTCCGCAGCTGATTTCCGAGATATACTGCGCCGTCCTCCCACAGCTTTACTGCCTGACCATTCGGGAGTGTATATTCACAATTTATGTAGCCGCCAATGAGAGCATTAAGCTCTGTAAGCTGCTCCATATCTGCTATGCCGAGGGCGTTGAACTCCGATATAAGCTGCTCTTTAAGCTTACAGACAGCTTCGCAGCCACCTTTCTTTACACATTCTGCGACCACACATTCACCGCCGAATGGACGACCATCCGTTTCAGCGCAACCCTTACAGCTTTCATTAAGAGTGCAATCTCTGCAATCGTATCCGCATAATGAATTCATAGTTCTCCTCCTTTTATAACACACCTGTTTCACATCTTTTGTTTTGCATCACCTGATTTATTATAGCACATAAAAATGCCCTTGTCAATAACAAGGGCGAAAAATTATTTCTTTTGAGGTATCGTAGTGCAGTCATTTGCTTTGCCTGACTTTATAAGGGAAAGCATGGAAACGAACTCACGGCTGAGCATATCCTGCACCTCATCCTGTTCGAAACGGCACATTCCCGAAGCGATCAGCGCACCAACGCCATAGGTATAGATCCAGATATGCTTAAACAACAGCATTGCATCCTCATCGCCGAGTCCGTAATCGCTGCGTATTGCATCAACGCATCTCACTGCTACATCACCGAGATTAGCATATACATCATCGAAAGTCTCTGCTTCAGGCTTTTCGCTCATGAACAGCAGACGATACAGCTTCGGCTGTTCCGCAGAAAACATTATCATCTGCAGTCCGATCTGCTTTACCACAGGCGAATATGCCTCCGCCTTCTTTGCGTACTCCTCAAATCGTGCAAGAGCAGCCTTGCGCACCTCTGCAAACACCTCATCCATACTATTGAAAACAGTAAAAATAGGTCTTGCAGAGCTACCCAGTTCTGCACCAAGCTCTCTGGAAGTAAGCGCTTTCAATCCCCTGTCAGCAGCGATCTTCAGAGCTGCTTCAACTATCTCCTCACGGGTGAATTTCGGTTTAGGCGGCATAACATCCCTCTTTCTGAAACACATGTTTTACATCAACTATATTTTAGCAGAAGTTTCGCTTCTTGTCAAGAGGATATATTATTTTACAGCCTCAAGAGCTGACTGAACATCCTCAAGAGTAAGCTCCATAAGCTCATCATCAGTGAGTTCCTCATCGGTAGAAAGCCTGTCTGCCTGATGGTTGATAGCATGCTCGAAAAGGTTACGGATAGTTCTCGCATTTCCGAAATGCTCATTGCGATTGACGTACATTTCATCCAGCTCCTGCTTCAGCATCGGCTCTGATTCCTCAGATAGCTTGTAACCATTGGTATTGCAGAAGCGCTGAAGTATCTTCATAAGCTCCTCGCCCTCGTAATCGGGGAAATTGAAATACTTATTGAATCTGGAGCGCAGACCCGGGTTGGATTCAATGAACTTGTGCATGAGGTCGTCATAGCCTGCAACGATAACTACCAGCTCGTCACGGTGATCTTCCATGGCTTTGAGGATGGTCTCGATTGCCTCTTTACCGTAGCTGTCCTCCTTGTCATTTGCAAGGGCGTACGCTTCATCTATAAACAGCACACCGCCTATCGCCTGTGCGATGACCTCCTGTGTCTTGATAGCAGTCTGACCCAGATAACCTGCTACAAGGCCGCTTCTGTCAGTCTCCACAAGCTGGCCCTTAGGAAGAATGCCCATCAGGTGATACAGCTTTGCTATCATACGGGCAACGGTGGTCTTACCTGTACCGGGATTTCCTGTGAATACAAGGTGGTACGACACTGTAGGCACCTTCATTCCACGCTCGGTACGAAGCTTTGAAACACGAATGAAGTTCAGCAGGCTCTTTACATCATCCTTTACCTTATCAAGACCGATAAGTCCGTCAAGCTCTGCGAGAACGCTCTCCAGCGTTTCCTTCTCTTCCTCGGCTTCCTTTACTGTTACGCCGACCTTTTCCTCTGCATGTTCTTCGTCAGGCTTCTCTGCACCTGCGCCCAGCTTTATCTCATGAGAAAGCTTTAATTTGCCAGAAAGCCAGCTGCCTGTTTCTGAGCCAACCTCGGGCAGCTTCGGAGAATCTATGTAGCTTCTCTCGTTACGAAGAGTAAGCATCTCACGCATCTTGTCGTAGCCTTCACCAACGGGAATATTACTGCTGTCGCAGTAAGCTGAGAGCATATCGCAGATATCCCACAACACGGTTGCCTCGTTTATAGTGAAATCACCGTTTGCGGCTGCCATCATCGCCATAAAAACGCTGAGATAACGCACGGTCTCACGGCTGTTATCTGTGCCGTTTTCAGCGTCCTTTGCTACGATATCCCTGAAAAACTGAGGTACTTCTGTCTTTATACCGCCATTGCAGGCGCTTGCCAGAGCATCCTTTGCCTGCTGCTCGGTTACCTCCTCACCGCTGACAGTGGTGAGAGTCTCAGCATAGCACTCCGCATAGGAACGGTTACCTGCCCAGATTCTGAGTGAAACCGCCTTCATCCAGCTGCGAAGCTCCGCAGTACGGTCCTCTCCCAGTACTGAAGTAATAAACTCAGATATCTCAGCCAGTGTTGAAGCTATCTTATCATTATAATCATTCATGGTATTTCCCTCCGTTATCAATTAATACACGCTGACTTAATTATACTATCAAAGCAAAACCATGTCAAGAGTGAATGTACAAAAAAGAACACCGCACCCTGAGATGCGGCGTTCTGAACGAGCGGATTATTTGTATTCGTCGATGATTGCTTCAACGAGAGGAGCTACCTCATTAACCTTCTGAGTCCAGGATTCCTCTGCGAAGGAACAGTCGATCTGAGTCTGACAGATGTGCTTCTTCATCTCAGCACCGAAGCCGAACAGATCCTCGATAACGAAGGAGAACTTCTCGGGATTCTTCATCTCTACCCAGAGATCATAAAGATCCTCATCCCAGGTGATGCGCCACTTCTGCATACCCTCATACTTACCTGCTGTGTAAGTGATCTTTGCGGGAGCGATGTGATCGTTTCTTATCTGCTCCTTGATAGCGGAATCGGTCTCATACAGGCGATTGCACATGATGAAATCAATGGCACCTGCCATGTTCTTTGCACCCTTGGGAACCATAAAGCCATAGCAACTTGAAGCCTGATAATAAGCATCAGACTGGGGATCTCTGGGGTACGGAACAAATGCAAAATCAGATACTGTATCGTGGATATCGTTCTCAACGCCTGTTGGGTTCTGGATGTTCTCGGTGGAAGCGATGTATGTCCACTCGGGCTCAAGACCGAGGAACAGGATCTTATCACTTACAGAAGCGAACACCTGAGGAGATACCCAGTCGCCGTGGGGATGGCTTGTGGGATAAAGCAGACCGCTTCTGCCCATCTCTGCCATGAACTCAACAGCTCTTGTAACATCAGGATGCTGCAGGTTGTTGACAATGGTTCCGTCAGGCAGCAGATCAACAACGATAACGCCTGTGGTGTTAACGAATGCATTTACTGTGTTATCGGTGCAGTAATAACCAATGTGATCGTCAGAGATATTGCAGAAATCCATCATAAGCTGACGCCATGCATCCCAGGTCCACTCGCCGTTCAGATACATCTCATAGGGATCCTGAAGACCGTTATCTGCAATGGTCCTGCGATTATAGTTCAGCGCATAGCTTGTAACGATCCTGTCGGGGAAATAGTAGTGCTTTCCCTTGTACTCGAATGCGTCTATGAGGTGTCTCATATCAGCCCAGATGGGGTCGTCAATATTCAGATGATCGTCCAGCGGCTCATACATATTCTTACTTACGCCGAAGGGGAACGCCTCCAGCTCGTATGTAAGCAGATCGGGAGAATCATCAGCTGCGATAAGGGTAGCGAGCTTGTCAAAGTAGCCATCGCCGAAGGATGCGCTGATCCATTCGAGCTTTCCGCCGTATACCTCAGACTGGAAGATAGCTAACTGCTCCTTTGTCTTCTGATCGGGAACAAGGTCGTAATAACCCAGATACTTTACTGTGCCTGCGTTACCACTGGGAGTATAGGTACTTGTATCAAGATCCTTGATCTCAGCATCAGTCGCAGCATTTGCGTCAGGATCTGTGGTGGTATTAGCACCATTAGTTGTGGAAGTCACTCCGGGACCTCCTGCTGTGGTACCTGCCTGAGATGTAGGAGCCTGCTCATCACAAGCTGTCATTCCCAGGATCATTGCCGCTGCAAGACAGCAGCTGAGCACTTTTTTGATTCGGTTCATTTCAGTTCCTCCATTACAATTGCGTAATCGTTTACGCATCACAAACTTATTATACACTAATTATCCGACAAATGCAATAGGTAAATTCAATTTTTAGCTAAATTAGTTTACAAATTTCCGAAAAACATTGCCCCATGGCAATACTGTCATGGGGCTATGAAAATAACTGATGCTTTATCATGCCAGAACATCCATAATAGAGCTGTGCTGCTGCTTGCTCTGCTCTATCATTGCATTCTGTGCCTGCAGAAGTATCTGCTGCTTTGCAATCTCTGCAGTTTCTGTGGCGATGTCTGCGTCACGCAGCGTGGAATCAGCCTGCTCGAGATTCTCCACATAAGCAGTGTTTCTGGAATGGGTATGGCGGGATCGGTTCTCATTCGCACCCGAAAGCGCACGCCAACGGGACAGATAGTTCACCGCAGCATCTACCCTGTCCATAGCCTTAGCGGCACGGGGAGCAGTCGTAACGCCTGTGGTATTGATGCGCATAAGGTGATCGTCCACCCTTGTTCTGAGATACCAGATATATGTATCCGTTCTTCTGCCTGTATGGATGCCGATTTCGCTGTCGCTCTCACGGCTTTCACTGCCGTAGAAGATATCATCAGCGGCATTACCTACGAACTTGTCGATATCATAATCACCGTTTTCTATGGTGTAGAACATCAGATGTCCATCCATATTCGTGCAGCGGACTATGCTGTCTGTCTGCTCATACTGGGAATTAAGATACTCGTACAGCTGATCGCAGGTGTATGTGCCTTCGGGGATAGTGACGGAATATGTAGTTCCGTCAAGATCGTAGCTGAAAGTATCATTCTCGCCCGTACGGATCATGATTCCGTTGGTGAGATCTGCCTTACCGATGACTTTCGATGGCGTAGGTGACTGAGTAGCTTCATAAAAGATGCGGTATGCAGCACTGCCTCTGATACCGTCAATGATGCATTCAAGATCGTCCACCGTACCGTCATCAGGCACATTGAAGCTCAGCACCAGCTTATCGCCGCTCTTGATGGCTGTATCAGGCTCAGGGAGACCCAGATCCGCAAGTCCGATAGTAGCTTTGAATGTATCCTGCGGGAACGGCTCGCCGTTCTTATCCGTCATCTTGTTGATGGCTTCCCTGCCCGCTGTCTGGATAGCTGCGGCAAGCTCTCCCGGCATATATTCACCTGCGGGGATATTGAATTCCACCTTATAAGTCTCGCCGTCATAACGAAGATCGAAAATGAGCTGATCGTTAAGTGCGGGATAGATTATTACATTCTTCTTTGCCTTGAACTCATCATCAGTCTCAGGACCCAGATCGTTTCTTCCAACGATATATGTGAGATAAGAGCCTGTGGAGGTTCCTGCCTTTTCGCTATGCCTTGTAATGCCTGAATAGCTCGCATTCTGGAACACCTTATCAAACAATCCGCCCTTGAAATTACCGATGGTGCGCAGTGGGGTGATCGTCGCACTGCGGATGCCGATATTTCCCGAACCATTGGTATAGACCTCCAGTGAATTTGCAGGGAGCGTCTGATTTATACTGTTCTGAATAGCCTGAGCAAGACTTGCAGCAGTATATGTGCCTTCCGCTATCTGTACTTCCACGGGATAAGTGTTGCCATCCTGAGTAAATTCGAACGTCATTTTATTGTTGTAGCTCTTGATATCTATGCTGCTGATAGAATTCTTGCCGAGAATATAACAGGGACTCTCAACTCTTCGTGTGGATGTGGGAGAGCTTACATTCACCGCACGCTTGAAATAGGGCGATGTATTCGCACTGTTAAGGGAAATACTCTTGCCCAGACCCTTATCATTGGTGGTGATAATGAGATTCGTACCATCATCTGTGATAGTGACATTGGCAGCAGCAAGACCGTTTCTCAGCTGAGTGGTAAGGTCTGCCCTGCCGGATGCACCCTTATAGACGCCATGGGTGATATCAAACTCATACAAAGTGCCATTTATCGTAAGTGCAACGTGATCGTTGCTGTCGGTGATCTCCACACCGTTGCCGCTGAAAAGCGTACCGTACTGATTATTGGTTGCCTTTGCGGGATACTTAACGGTATTAGTTGAAGTATCGACTTCTCCTCCGCCTGAGGTACTCGCCTTACTGATATACTTATCAACCGCAGCCGTACCGCCGAGATTTGACAGCCTGTAACCATCGCCGCCGTTTACGGTCTTGAATGTCAGACCCTTATTACTGCCCGAGGATGCATAGCTTGCCGTGATCTTGCCGCTGAGGTCGGGATCAGCAGCTATGGCGGAATTTATGGCATTAGTGAACTCCGTAGCATTATTGTAGGTGCCATCGGGGCTAGGGATGGGGATGTTGATTGTCAAAGTTTCGGTAACAGTGTTATCGGGATCGTTAGGATCGGGATGTGTATAATCCATGGTTATGGTATTATCCGCAGATGTCACCGTTTTAGGGAAATGGGTATCTATACCCTCTGTGCGGATGGATGCAGGATTCTCCACGTTGCCCGTTGCAGGATTATAGTTCGGTGTGGAGGTACTGATAACCTTTTTGGTGTAGCCTATCCTGCAGGTGCTGGCTTCATCTATCGTGACATTGCCCGACTCCTTCAGAGGACCTGTAAATATCAATGATTTACCGTCAGTACCCACCTTTACCGTAGTTGCAGGTGTGCCGCCGTCTGCTGCAGCTATCTGTGCATTTATCTCTGCGGCAAGATCAGAAAGCGAAGTGTAGGTCGTTTGTGTCAGCCTGAGATCATAGGTGTGCTGACCTGCTGTCATCACGAGATTATTATTCGTGCCGTCAATAGCATAGGGAATCTGCGAAAGCGCATTTTTTACAGTAAGCGTTGCAGGAACATAGACCGTATTATTCTCCACAACTGCACCTGAGCTGGACGCAAGTGAGCTTTTTGTTGCTTTATTAAGTAGCGTTCCCGTTACATTCGAGAACTTAGCTTCAGCACCCGAATAGTCAGACTTTATAATGATATCGCTGCCACTGGATGTGGCTTTTGCTCTGCCCTTTATAGCTTCATTTATAAGACTCATTGCCTGAGCAGAGGTAGAGCCTTTGGGAATAACGATAGAATAGGACTCCGAACCCTTATCATCCTCAAGATCAAACGAGAAAGTGATATCCTTTTCGGACTTTCCCGGAACTGAGAACTGAGTAAGTACATCATCGAGAGTGATCTTTGCGGGAGTCTTTTCCTTCAGCACGCCGCCTACGATACCCTCGGTCTGCTCATAAACAGTTTTACCATCAACCACATCCACATTAGCGCCCGAATAACGGATATATGTATCGCTCTTCTGGGATGTGGAGGACTGTTCCTTCACTTCCTGCGTGCCTTTAACAGTGGAGCCTGAAGAAGATGTTACATTTGCACGGGATGTGCCAGGAACGGTATTTGAGGAGGTCTGATATGCGCTCTCCGTGCCGTTTACAGTGGAAATGTTGTCATAATAACGGGAGCCTGCAATGAGCCTGTTGTACGCCGAAGAAGTAGTATCAACAGCTATGCGCTCGATGCAGCTGCTGTTGGGACCCTCGGCATAAAGCTTCAGTGTATTGGATGCATCAATGCTGAACTGCAGCTTGTCCGCAATATCGGGATAGTTGTTATCGAGATAGTCGTTCATTGCCTGAACCAGTTCATCAGTGGTGGAATAGGTAGTCGGAGGGATCACCACATCTATGCGGTGAACGGTCTTATCGGCTGCTGCAGCCTCGTTGTCATCGGACACGGTGATATCAAAGGAGAGAGTATTCTCAGCCGCAGGGATAGGCACCGTGGGACCCAGCGGCTTATATGCAGTGAAGATAGCTCGGCTGTAGGCAGACGAACCCTGCGCAGGAGTCACCTTATTGAGCGTAGCCGCATCAAACAGATCATACACCATATAGGGACTGGGGACGTTAGATGTGTTCAGCTTGACATCGCACTTGTTACCGAACTGATCGGAAGTGATATCTATTCCGCCTTTTGCATTGAGAGAAACAGTGAAAGGAACATCGGCAGCGTCTATCTGCTGCTGGATGGCATCAATCAGATCAGTTGGTGATGCGTATATCTTTCTGTCCTCGGAAGCGTCAAGCAGATCAAATCTGAGAGTCTTGTTCTGAGCGGAAGCATCGTCGCCGTAATATTTGAAATTCAGTACGAAATAATCGTTTCGTCCACGCTCGATGACAAGGTCGTTCACGATACGCTTTGTTCCTGACAGAACTGCTTGGGAATTATCTATTGAGCCATATTTACAGATATCATAGATGGGAGATGTGATTCCGTCCATCTTAATGAAGTTTCCCGAAAGACCAGTGATAGTGGATTCACTGGCTAGACCTATAATAAGCTGCCCTTTATCGTTCTCGGTCTTTACCGCCTCCACATCACCCGGGATGCCTGTCTGAGTGAGCTTCTGATTTATTGCATCCACAAGCTGTGTGCGGTTGTAATTGCCTGCATCGAGCTTAATGGAATACAATGTGTCGTCTGTGTTTCCCACACGGAAAGCAATGGTATCGTTCTGTCCCGCAATAACAGGCATAGTGACATTCTCATCACGGAAAACAGTAACGCCCAGCAGATAACCATCCGAAGATCCGATAACGGTGTTATAGAAAAGCGAGGATGCGCTGCCGCTGAGATGATCCAGTGAGCCGCCCTCAACCTGCATGGTGAACTGATTATCAACATTGACACCAATGATAAGCTCGGGAGCATCATCAATAAGCTCTGTGTCGATCATATCGGCTATCTCCTCAGGAGAATAGCTGCCATGAGGAATGGTGACAGTGCATTCTTTGGATACGCCGTCAATTATATAGCCGAGAGTAAGCGTGTCATTCTTTGCATTGATCCTGACAGTCTCGCCGTGCTTTACATCACCCTCCACCTTCTCATAGGCAGAAAGATGCTTTTCAAACAGCGGAACACCATTGAAATCCGCATTATCCGTCATCTGGTCGATCTCATCCAGCAACTGCTGATACTCAAGATCCAACGCTTCACGGTCAACAGCGTCGTCATAGGTGCCGTTCTCTGCCTGAACTGCTATCTCCTTCAGGCGCTGCAGGATATTGTGTATCTCCTGCGACGCACCCTCAACGGTGCGCACGAAAGAGATTCCGTCATCTATATTGCGCAGACCCTGTCTGAGTCCACGCTTAATGGAACGCAGCTTTTCAGACACAGCAAGTCCAGCCGCATCATCTGCCGCACGATTTATTCTATAGCCTGTGGAAAGACGCTCAGAGGACTTCTTCAGCTTCTTCAAGGACTCCGACTGCTTATCCAGTGCATATTGAGTTGTGATCATGTTCTGAATTACAAGACCCATGCATAACACCTCTGTATTGCATAATATATCAGGTTAATTATAACACAATTTTGCAGCAAACACAATAGTAATAGAACACATTTGGAAAAAGTTACAAAATCACAACATCACGTTTGTGCTAAACATCTCCACAAAATGAAGAAACGGCGCTTTTCAGCGCCGCCCCTTCAATCGTATATTTTCAGGATGATACGTTATCTGTATTCGTTCAGAACTGTTTCAACGAGAGGATAGATCTCCTCGCTTCTCTGAGTCCAGGATTCATCACCGAATGTGGTATCATACATTGCAGTACAGATGTTTACCTTTACCTCTTGATCGAAGCCGAAGATATAATCTGTTACATATTCAAACTTATCGCTGTCAACGCACTCTCTCCAGAGATCGTATACCTGCTCATCCCAGGTCATCTGCCACTTCTGGATGCCAGCATACTTGCCCTGTGTATAGGTGATGATCTCAGGATTGATATGGTCCTCACGAACCTGATCAATGATAGCCTGATCGGTCTCAAACAGACGGTTGCAGTAGATGAACTCTACAGCGCCATCGATGTTCTTAGCACCCTTGGGAACCATGTAACCGAAGGTGCCTGTAGAAGCATAATAATTGTCTGCCTGAGGATCTCTCGGGAAAGGAACGAAAGCGAAATCGGAAGGTGTGTTGAAGATATCATTATCTACACCTGTGGGGTTCTGGAGCTGTTCGGTAGCTGCGATATATGTCCACTCAGGCTCCATGCCGAGGAACAGGATCTTATCGGAAACACCGGACCATACCTGAGGAGATACCCAGTCGCCGTGGGGGTGATCTGTGGGATACAGCAGACCGTTTCTGCCAAGCTCGGAGAAGAACTCGATGGCTCTTGTGATGTTGGGATGATTGATATTGTTGGTGATGGTTCCGTCAGGAGAAACATTGATCACGGGTGTGCCTGTTGTTGCAACAAAGGAACTGATGATGGTATCGGTGGAGTAGAAGCCGATGTGGCTGTCATCCTGATTACAGAATTCGATCATCATCTCGCGCCATGCATCCCATGTCCACTCGCCTGCCACATACAGATCGTAAGGATCCTGCAGACCTGCGTTCTCGATGGTGCTGCGGTCATAGTTGAGGGCGAAGCTGGTTACTATTCTGTGGGGGAAATAGTAGTGCTTGCCGTTAAACGTATAAGAATCGATGATAGGCTTCATATCGGACCAGATAGCGTCCTCAGCGTTGAGGTGACCATCAAGGGACTCGAACATATTCTTGGTAACGCCATAGGGGAATGCCATAGCCTCGAAGGTCATGAGATCGGGGGAATCATCCGCTGCAATGAGTGTTGCGAGCTTCTCATAGTAAGCGTAATCACTGGGAGCGCTGATCCACTCGATGGTGCCGCCGTATACATCGGACTGGAAGATCATGCACTGCTCCTTGCCCTTCTGATCCACGGTGATGTCATAGAAGCCGAGGAATTTAACAATGCCTGCATCACCGCTGGGCTGGAATTCGCCTGTATTAAGCTCCTTCGCCTCGTCGTCTGTTGCTGCATTCTCGTCTGGGTCTGTAGTGGTTGCAGCTGTTGTGGTAGTGATACCGCCGGGACCTGCAACTGATGTGGTCGAAGGAACGTTTCCGCCCTCATCGCAGGCTGTGATTCCGACTGTCATGCAGATAGCCATTGCACAAGCTGCAAGCTTCTTGAATGTTTTCATGTTCTTTTCCTCCTGTTGAGTTATTGCCGTGCGCTTATGCGCAAAATTTACTTGTTATTTGTATTCGCAGACGAAATTTGTGAATTCGGATGTTCCATTCACTGCGTAGAGAGCCATGAGCACTCCTGTAAAGCCTTCTGCCACCTCGCTGGAGAGGTACTTCGTACCGCCGCAGCCGAGATCGGTATACTCGCCATCAGCTTCTACGCCGAAGCCGTAAGCATAGTTGTTTGCATGGATGAGCAGCTTTGCTATGCCGCTCTTTATCGATACCGATTTCTGAATGTGCTTGATGCCGCCGATGTTCAGCTTCAGGATGGCCTCGAAGCCGTTCTCAGTATTACGGACTGCGACCTCGTAATGCTCGTTTTCCGTCATATACATGGTGAGACCGCCCTCGCCATCTGTAACATTGATGTCGCAGCTTATTTCAGCTACAAAATCTCGCTGGCGCAGACCGATGAATGTGGGAGAATCCACCATATCAAGGGTGATATCCGTGCCGTGGAGAACTGCCTTGCTTTCGGAAAGCTCGTAATTTTCCATGTGCGGATGGCGCATGAAGCACCATTCGATGTTCCATGATGTATTCTCAAAAGTATAGAGCTTCTTTTCATTCTGTTCGGTACCGTATTTGTTCTCATAGGAGTCTGCGGTGGTGCCGTCTGTTCCGGCAGTGAACCAGCCGTCCTCATGGAACTGCACAGGTGTCAGGAACACTTCTCTGCCGAGGTGGTGAAACGGCTGCCAGATGCCGATCTGACGGAAGCCGAGACACAGGATATGCCAGTTGCCCATCTCGTCACAGATGAGATCGCCATGACCGATGCCCTGAATGATGTTCGGAGCCTTGTTGCGGTTGGTCAGCACGGGATTCTTCGCATAGCCCTCAAAGGGTCCCCACACGCTTTCGGAGCGTGCATAGGTTATCATGTGTCCGTACTCAGTGCCGCCCTCAGCTGCCATGAGATAATAGTATCCGTTTATCTTGTACATGTGAGGACTTTCAAGGTATCTTCCGCCTGAACCCTGCCACAAACAACGTCTGGGAGAAAGTCTCTCGCCCGTTTCGATGTTGATCTCGCACTGGATAACACCGCCCTTACCCTCATCGTCCTGTCCGTTGCTCATGAAGTATGTATGACCGTCCTCAAAGAAGAGAGAGGGATCAATACCGCCCTGATCCACATAAATGGGATCGGACCACTCGCCGTAGATATCATCTGTCCAGACATAGAAATTCTGATGGGTGGTGTCGTTTGTTGTCACCATGTAGAATCTGCCATCATGATAGCGGATGGTGGGAGCAAATACTCCACCTGAGCTGTTGATCTTCTCCAGCATCACCTGATTCTTTCTGGTGAGAACGTGGCCGATCTGCTTCCAGTTTACAAGATCCTCGCTTTCGAACAGAGGAACTCCGGGGAAATACTGGAACGAGCTGCACACGAGATAATACTTTCCGTTTGCAAAGCACACGCTGGGGTCGGGATAAAAGCCCTTAACTACGGGATTGTTATATGTCATAGTAATGCTCTCCTATGTTTTTACTTAATTTAAGTATATCACTCAAATGCTTTGAACGCCTTACATTTCCCGACTGAAAATAGCACTTTTCTGCCATAGTTCATATATAAAACAGAAAACGAATAAAATACTGTACCGTCGCATACTATTTTCCAAAGGACTTGTACACGGAGGGAATTTATGACTACTGAAGATATCAAAAACGCTCCTGCACCTCAGCCTGAGATATTCGTATCCGAGGGAAGCTATTATATCATGGACAGGCGTACCAACAAGCAGGACACGCCTGCAGTGAACGAAGAGGATTCTGAAAATACTACGCCGCCTATCTCATCCCGACGAAAACACAGAGAATACGAAACAGGTACAGCAGGCTATCTGATACTGGCACTCTTAGGCGCTGCAGCAGGCATTGCAGTAGCACTCCTATATCCTATCGAAGGCGCTGTAATATTGCCTGAAGGCGAAAGCTTTCTCGCTGCTTTTACGGACAGGCTGCTGCAATGCGGCGGTTTTCTGCTGGCGGAATATCTGCTTGGATATTTTGCTGCAGGCGCTCTGCTGGTGTGGATGATACCTCCTGTATACGGTCTCGGCGCAGGACTCATGGCAGCTATTTCAGTAACATCAGGGCATTACCTTTGCATCCTTCCACTGCTTATATATACCATCATTATTTCAACGGCTGCCCGACGCTCAGCAGAATTCTCCTCCCTGCTGCTGAGCGTTGCTACAGGAAGAAGCAGCATATTAACAGACGGCTCCATCGGCAGCAGCTACACGATGAGATTCTGCTTTTCAGCTTTGGCAATGATAGCGGCAGCTATCGTTGAGTCTCTTATCTTGGCTGCGGCGTGACCTCGCATACACAAAAAGAGCAGTACCATAGTACTGCTCTCTTCTTGTTCTGTCTTTATCAGAAAAGCTCCTTGGCAAGCCATACATACGCTGTATCCAGCGCTTCGTAGAGATTTGCCATCTCGCCCTTTCTCATCTTGGAGAAATCAACGGGATCTGTTCCTGTAGGTACAAGCTGTACCATTACCTTTGTGGGGATATCTACATCCTGAAACTTCTCGCTCTCACGGATAGTGAGCTTTGTCACGAACTTATCACCCATGCTGCCGTAGTACATCTCATTGCCGCTGCGAACAAGCGGGAAGCCTCTGTAATAGAAAAAATTGTTTTCAGCCATGTGAATACCTCCGTCTATATTTGAATTTGAAGCCGTAGCTTCAGGAATAATTGATCTTTATCACCAGTTGAGCTGCAGCTCGCCGCCGTTTATCAGTGCATCAATATTATCGAGCAAGCGGTCGGTGTAGATCTGGCGCACCTTGAACAGCACCTTTCCGTTCACACGGACGATGTTCTTGCGGTCATCCGACTGATAGAACTCGATCACGTCGCTTTCAGTATTGTATACCTCATGATATTCGTCACGATACTCGAACTTTACAGTGATGTAAGGAGCATACTCGCCGTCAGTGAGATAAAGCTCATCGCCTATCGCAGAGATAAGCTGCTGATAAAGCTGTCTGAACTTATCGCCGTTAAGCTCTGTGCCGTCAAGAGTGAAGCTGTTCTGCTTTGCGTCTCCTGTAACGGTGAACAGGTATTCCCTTTCGGGAGTGGTGATGGTGAGCCTATCTATCGTATAGATATAAGGCGATACGGGACGTCTTGAAACGATATCCTCAAGAGTCATCGTACACCATGGCAGTGAGCTTGTGGCAAATGCATAGATGCCGTTATTGCCTTCGATCATGCCGTAATAGCCGGTAACCGTGGTGAGCGTGGGTGTATCATCAGCATCGGTATCAGTTGTGGTTACTATCTGATCGCCGATGTAGAGGATATTGCGCTTTCCGCCGTACTTAAAGGTCACCTTGCAGAAGGGATCATCAAGACCTGTTGCCGCAAGAAGCTCCTCATCAGCTTCAACAGACACGCAGGACGCTGCTGTAAGACCATACAGACCGTAGCAGTAGTTCTGTCCCTTGGTAGAATCGACCTCGGCAAGCACGGGGCTTGTAACTCTGTGGGAATTGAAGGTGGTGATAACGGAATTGATATCCTGCGCCTCATCCTGAATATCGTACATATAAGAGATCTCAATAGGCTCATCAAAATCCTTACGCTCGACTACCATGTAGTCAAGCTCCTTGGGATTCTCAGGATTGTATCCATCGGTGAACACCAGATTCACGAAATCATTGATAGCATAGAACGCCTTGTTTACGGTGTAATAACCGATCTGATAAACATCGCTGCTGCCATCCTTGCGGCAGTACACGAAGTTCTCGGCAGCAGGGTTTCTGATGCCGAAGTGTACGGTCTCGGAAGTGCCGTCCTCAAAGCTTATCTTTGCAGTTGCAAGCGGCTGCTGGAGTCCGTACTTATCAAGATCCTCAGCGGCTTCCTCAACAGTCTTGTTGGCGGTCATTCCTGCCATAGTGTTCATCAGTGCCTTGACTGTGGTGTCGTTAGGCTGCAGACCTGCCATCTCGGGGCTTACCCAGAAATATTCATCCACTGCGGAAACGACGCCTTCGGCATCTGTTGAAGAAACAGTGCGTTCATCCCTGTTGAAGGTGTAGCTGCCTGTCTCGTTCTCTATCTGCAGGGTGATGACCTGAGAGCCATCCTTATTTGTGAGGATCGCTGCAGTATCTTCTGCATCGCTTACTACAGCGGAAGAGTCGGAGGAGGTCTCCTCCGAGCCTTCGGGCTTTGTCATCACCAGCACAAGGCATACAACGCCGAGTACCAGTAAAAGTCCTGCTGCAATAATAATAGTTTTTGTGTTTTTTGAAAGCTTAGCCATTTATCTGTGCCTCCTGCGTACCCAGATAACGATACCGAGTACGATAACGATAACGGGAATAACGATGCAGAGGAACACTGCAAGTGTGTTTGCGGTGCCTGCTGTCATATCAAAGCCGCTTATGGAGAAGGACTTGGGTGTGATGGTGATGCCCTCTTCCCTGCCACAGATATAATTGAACATGTTCACAAGGAATGCGCTGTTGTTTGCATTGCTGTACTCAAGGAACATATCCAGTGCGAAATATTCCGAACCAAACGCAACAAGTCTGCTTACATTCTGATTGGTGCTGTGCACTCTGTAAGCCACAATGGCGTTATTGAATACGCCTGATTCAGCAGTATCAAGGCTGAATTCCTCATCGCCCTGCTGAGTCAGCGGAGACAGGAACGCATTATCGTAGGACTTCAGGATGATCTCCTGCTCGATATTGCCCTTTGTGCCGCCCTCCCAGATCTGCTTGACGGGACGCATATTCATGCCATAGAAATACAGGTTATTGCCATAGGTGCTGCCTGCATAGTTGGTATCGCATACATCCTGCAGATGGATATAGGGATTGAGAGTACCTGTCAGCGCAATTATCTTGCTGGTATCGCTCTGGCCGATCGCCTCATAGCCTACGGATAATCCCCAGTCGTTAAGGAATCCCTCAATATTGGGAGTCTCAGGCTGGCTGGTGGATGCAAAATAAACAACGTTCTTATCAAACTGGCCGCCGTTATCAAGGAATCTGTCAAGCTTTGTGAGGTTGTCAACATCAACATCCATTGTCGGTGCGAACATCACAACGAAGTCGATATCAGTGTCGATCTCCTCTACCTGAGTGAGATTGATCGTCTCCACCTCGTAGCCGTTCTTCTTCAGAAGATCTCTGAGTGCTGTGCTGTCAAGCTCGCCGTAGCCCTCTGTGAAAGCAATGCGTACAAGCTCGTCATTAGCCACATACATCATAGCGGAGACTGCCTCCTGCTCGATGTTAGAATAGATATAGTCGTTTGCATTGAAGCTTGTTCCCGAATAGTAGGCTGCATAGTATGCTTCGTAATATGCCTCCTGATCAATGGTGATATACTCATCGGCAGGAATGATACGGTATCTGCCTGTATCCTTGCACTCAACCACGATGTAGTTTGCTTCAAGGGTCTCGCCTGTGAAACGGGAGGTGAAGTTAGGATTCTGATCCAGCAGCAGATAATCGAGAGTGATGCGGTCGTTAGCAACCTCCATCTTTTTCAGGATCTCGTTTACCTGCTTGTATACAGTACCCATTGCCTCGTAATCGGATTCGGAATTGAGCAGCGTGATCGTGATATCATGGTCAAGCTCTTTCACGAAGTTTTCGGTCTTTTCGTCGATGGTATACATACCACCTGCGGAAAGATCGGCACTTGCGTTAAAACGATCGGACAGAATGCCCACTATAACGTTCACCAGAACGAGAACGCCGATGAACACAAGTGTGAAGATCACTGCAAAGGTACCATGCTTGAAGTTGCGGATATTGAACTTCTTGCCGTTTTCGGATTTCTTTGCCTCAGCCTTCTTTTCTGCTTCAGCCGCTACGACAGCTTCAAGATCGGGAGCAGCCACAACAGGCTCCTGCTCCTTCTCAACCGCTTCGTTCTGCTTTGCTTCGAGTTCTATCTTGTTTGTTACTTTCTTGCTCATAGCTGTGCCTCCTTTCTCAGCTCCAGCGGCGGCGTTCGAGGACACGCACCGTCAGGAAATTAAAGAGTACGATGAGGCTCAGGAAGAACACTATATTCTTCAGGCTGAAAATGCCGTAGGTGAACTCCTGATACTTATAGAACACAGAGAGGGACAGGATAAGCTCCTGCAGCCACTCCCAAGGAACATAATTTGCCAGAACATCGAAAAGGCAGAGTGCGATATTTGCACCGATGCTGCCGATAGCTGCGATCATCTGATTCTCTGTAAGGCTGGAAATGAAGATGCCTGCAGAGATGTAAACGCCGCCCATAAGGGAGATTCCGACAAGGTTTCCGAACACGGACGCCCAGCCGAAGGTGGCCTCAATGCCTGTCTGCGCTGCGGTATCCGCAACTGCGCCTGCAAGGAACAGCGCATACACCAGCAGCACTGCAACTCCTAACAGGAAGATAAAGAAAGCAGCAAGGAACTTGCCCATTACCAGACCGAATAAGCTTATCGGAGCGGTGAGAGTAAGCTGATCTGTTTTCTGACGCTTATCATCAGCCATGGTTCTCATTGTCAGCACGGGGATGAGTATCATCATGATGAAGAACATCCACAGGAAGGTGCTGCCCATATCAGAAAGACCCGCTGTAAGGCATGTCATCCACAGGAAGAGTCCCGAGAATGCATAGAACACTGCAAGGAACACATATCCCAGAGGAGATGTGAAATATGATGCGAATTCACGCTTTAAGATTGCTGTCATCTGCCTGCACCTCCGTTATCTACATTTCCATAGAAGTCGCCGGTGGTGAGCTTCAGGAAGATCTCCTCCAGTGTAAGCTCGGAGGAGCGCATCAGAAGGATCGGGTAGCTGCGTTCTGCCATGCGCTTGAATATCTCACGGCGGATATCACAGCCCTCCTTCGCATTGAGGGAAAATTCTGTAACAGTCTTGTCAACAGTGCGGTTGATGTGTACCTCCACCATATCGGGGATGCCACTCAGAAGGCTCTGTACCTCCTTTGCGGGACCCTCGATCTGAACGATCAGCTTATGATCAGCAGAGAGGTTATGGGAAAGATTCTCAGTAGTGTCGTTTGCAACGAGCTTACCCTTGTCGATAACAACGATGCGGTCACAAACAGCCTGCACCTCGGAAAGGATATGCGAGGAAAGGATAACAGTGTGATTCTTTCCCAGCTTCTTGATGAGCGTTCTTATCTCGATTATCTGCTTGGGATCGAGACCAACTGTAGGCTCATCGAGTATCAGCACCTTGGGATTTCCCACAAGCGCCTGTGCCAGTCCGACACGCTGCTTATAACCCTTGGAAAGATTGCGGATAACACGATTCTTTACATCGGTTATCTTTACAAGTCCGCATATCTCGTTCAGGTGAGAGCGTCTGGGCATCTTACACTTTTTAAGATCGTAAACGAAGTTAAGGTACTCCATTACGGTCATATCAAGATAAAGCGGCGGCAGCTCAGGGAGATATCCGATATCCTTCTTGGCTGTAACAGGATCCTCCAGAATGTCAACTCCGTTGATGAGCGCCTGTCCCCCCGAAGAGGAAAGGTAGCCTGTCAGGATATTCATCGTGGTGGATTTACCTGCACCGTTAGGACCGAGGAAGCCGAGTATCTCGCTTTCATTGGCGGTAAAGCTGATATTATCAACAGCAAGCTTACTGCCGTAGCTCTTGCTAAGATTTTTAACTTCTATCATATAGCCTCCGAATTAAGTAAATTGGATAAAATACCATATTAAAGTATAATATCCGCAAGTGATAGTCATGTGATTTATCTATGAAATATCAGGCATTTGCCGCTTCGAGAAGCTCGATGCCCTTCTTAATTCGTGCTATAGTCTCATCCTTGCCGAGGATCACTGCAAGCTCAACACCTCCGCCGGGAGTGAGCAGCTTTCCGCTGACTGCAACTCTGAGAGGCCACAGCATATAGCCGTTCTTCACACCCTCGGTCTCGATAAGCTTGAAAAGTGCATCGTGAACCGTATCGTGATCGAATGCGTTCAGGCCCTCCAGAACGGGAAGGATCTTCTTTAATGCCTCGAGAGCAGTGGTGGGATTTGTCTTCATCTTCTTGCTGGTATACAGCTCAAGGTCGTATGCGGGCAGTTCATCAATGAAATCCACCTGTGCAGGGATGTCAGTGAACAGCTCTGCTCTGGGCTGCAGTGTTGTGCAGAGAAGCTTCAGA
This sequence comes from Oscillospiraceae bacterium, assembly GCA_045532595.1. GTDB lineage: Bacteria > Bacillota > Clostridia > Oscillospirales > Ruminococcaceae > CAG-115. The sequence continues at coordinate 42,501 of JAZSGG010000008.1, forward strand.
TCAATATCCTCACGCTTGCAGGTCTGACGGATATATGGAGTAGCGTACTCCATGAACTGCTCGATAGGCAGCGCTCTTACATACTGTGCATTGATAGCCTTCAGCTTCAGACCGTCAAAGATAGCGGGAGACTTGGAGATGCCGCTGAGATCGAATGCCTCGATCATCTCATCCAGTGTGAATATCTCCTGCTCGCCCTTTGGCGCCCAGCCCAGCAGCAGGATATAGTTCAGGATAGCTTCGGTGAGATATCCCTTGTCGATAAGATCCTGGAAGGATGCGTCGCCGTCACGCTTGGCAAGCTTGTGCTGTGCGTCCTTCATGATATGCTCAACATGGATATATACAGGGGGCTTCCAGCCGAATGCCTCATAAAGCAGGTTATACTTAGGTGTGGAGGAAAGATACTCATTACCTCTTACAACGTGAGTGATCTCCATGGTGTGGTCGTCCACAACGTTTGCAAAGTTGTATGTGGGCATACCGTCGGACTTCAGCAGCACCTGATCGTCAAGATCAACGTTCTCTACTGTGATGTCACCGTAGATCTCATCGTTGAAGGTCGTAGTACCCTCGGTGGGGATCTTCTGTCTGATAACGCATACAGCACCCTCAGCACGTCTCTTCTCTGCCTCCTCACGGGAGAGATCACGGCAGGCACAGCGGTTTGCAGATGCAAGACCGTTGGGCTTGGTGTCGTCGTCATCATCTGTCTTGTCACAGAAGCAGTAGTATGCATGACCGCTCTCAACAAGCTTCTCCGCATACTCCTTGAACATTCCCATGCGCTCGCTCTGAACATAGGGGCCGTAATCGCCGCCCACATCGGGACCCTCATCCCAGTTCAGGCCGCAGGTGCGCAGAGTCTTGTAGATAACATCTGTAGCACCCTCCACATAACGCTCACGGTCGGTATCCTCAATACGCAGGATGAACGTTCCCTTGTGCTTCTTAGCAATAAGATATGTGTAAAGCGCCGTTCTCAGGTTGCCGATATGCATATATCCTGTGGGAGAGGGCGCAAATCTGGTTCTTACTGTAGCCATTTCTCATATTCCTTTCATTTAATTGACACATTGTGCGTGTAATGTTAAAATAAAGCAGCCTCTTTATCAGCAGCTATCTGAGCCTTCAGCTCCTGCAAGGAAGCAAACTTCCTCTCAGGTCTGAGGTAACTGATAAGCGACACTGATATATTTTGTCCGTAGAGATCACCATCAAATCCGATGATGTGAGTCTCCATGACTGCACCCGTACCGTCCCTGCGATCCTCTACAGTGGGCTTTATGCCAATGTTCGTGATGCTGCGGTAGTTCCTGCCGTCAATGGAAACGAAGCTCTTATACACGCCGAATTTAGGGATGATATTGGTCTCGGGGATGATCTGATTGATCGTGGGAAAGCTCAGTGTGTGACCGATCTTGTTGCCATGCACTACAGGCAGGCGATACCACAGATCATAACCGAGGAGCTTATTAGCCTCCTCCACCTTGCCATTTCGGATAAGCTCACGGATATATGTTGAGCTTATCGGTACTCCCTCGTGGCAGACATCCTGCACGACCTCGACCTTAATCCCGTATTTTGCGCCTATCTCAGCAAGAAGCTCGGGAGAACCGCTGCCGCCCTTGCCGAAACGGAAGGAGCGTCCACAGCAGGCAAAGCCCGCATTCAGCTTTTTAACAAGTATCTCACGGATGAAATCCTCTGCGGGATAGCCGCAGACCTCCGCAAAATCAGGCGCATAAAGATACTTCACGCCGACTCTCTGCATAAGCTCGCACTTATTCTCAAAGGAAATGATATCCTCGGGCTGCATGAACTTCGGCAGCGTAGTATCACAGTTGAAGGTAAACACCGCTGGCTTCATGTCCCTCTGAGAAAGAGCAGCGGTTATTACCCCGATATGACCGAGATGCAGCCCATCGAAATATCCGAGAGCCACAGCGGTCTTTTCTGACGGCACATCAGCGCCGTATGTTATATTAATCAATTCAATACCACCATTTCAGTGATGTTATTCGGTGAAAAATCTCTTGACTGAGACAAGCTCGTCATCGGAATTGACCTTTGCAAGTCCCACAAAGCTATCCCCTGCATAAACACGGCAGAGCTGCTCTGTTTCAGGGCGAGCTGCAAGCCTTGCGGCATCAAGCCTTACTCCGTTGAGATACAAGCGCTGCTGCACCTCATCAAGAGCAAGCTTCGGCAGCGGTGCAAATACCTCCTCAGTGGGAAGCAGCCAGCCTTGCAGAGTCTCTGCATCTGCTGCACGCACCTCTTCTATGGTCTTGCACTGCGAAAGCTCAAAGCCGCAGGCTCGTGTCCTGCAGAGAGCGGTCATCACAGCGCCTGTGCCGAGAGCCTCGCCGATATCGTGGATCAGAGTACGGATGTATGTTCCGGATGAACAATCCACCTCTATCACGCCATCGGTGCCATCAAATTCCATCACATCAAGCCTTGATATGGTTATCGGTCTTGCTTCACGCTCGACCTCTATTCCCTGCCGTGCAAGATCGCACAGCTTCTGTCCGTTTACCTTTAGAGCAGAGTACATAGGCGGTATCTGCATTATCTCCCCACGGAACCTTGGCAAAACTTCCGAAAGCTCCTCAGAGGATACCTTGCGATCGCTTATGCACTTAGTCTCGCCCCAGATATCCTGAGTATCGGAGATAAGACCCAGCCTGAAGGATGCACGATAGCTTTTATCCGTATCGGGAATGATATCCACCGCTTTGGTTGCTCCTCCCACGAACACAGGCAGAACGCCCGTTGCCATGGGATCCAGCGTGCCGCCGTGACCTACTTTTTTAGTGCCGAAGCATCTGCGCATCACAGCTACCACGTCAAAGGAAGTGAACTCCTGCGGTTTATTTATACAGATTATTCCCGTCATACTATCTCCGCCTGTCTGAGAGCCTCTGTGCAGGCTGCGGTAAGCTGTGCAACAGCCTCATCGTAACCGCAGGTAAAGGAGCATCCCGACGCTCTTGCATGACCGCCGCCGCCAAACTGCTGAGCGATCTTCGAAACATCTATACGCTCGCTCGAACGCAGCGAAGCCTTGAACAGTCCAGGCTTCTTCTCCTTCATGGAGATACCGATATCCACGCCCTCGATCTGACGGGGAATGGACGCCATTGCGCCCACATCATCGCTGTCGATATCGGCAATGCCCGCCAGAGTATCCAGCGTTACAGTTACCATTGCGATGTGTCCGTCAGCGAAATATCTCATGTTTCTGAGGACCTCCTGCTCAAGCTTTATACGGCCCTGCGTTTTAAGCTCGAACATGGCGTAGTTTATCGGAGCGATCTCAGCACCGCACTCCATCAGCTTTGCTGCGACGATATGCGTCTGAGGCTTTGTATTGCTGAATTTGAAGCAGCCTGTATCAGTAGCAACACCTGTATAAAGGCAATTTGCAATGATCCTGTCGATAGGTGTGCCGAGGGCGGTAATCACCTCGAACATAAGCTCGCAGGCGGAAGCATAATGCTCCCTGAGCAAAAGCTGCTTTGCATAGTGAGTATTTGACACATGATGATCAATACAGAGATCCACCTTGTCAGCGAAGGTTGCGCTGAGGTCGCCGAGAAGCTTCACATCAGCCACATCGACTGCGACATAGGTGTTGATATCAAAGGACATCTGAGTGTATCCCTCACGCATGTAGTCAAATCTGTGAGGAATCTCATCGGGACAGATGACGTCTGCCTTCTTGCCCATTCTCTGAAGTGCGGTACACAGCGCAAAGCCGCAGCCGAGAGTATCACCATCGGGGCTTGCATGCATAAGGATAAGGAAATTATCATGCGATCTCAGAAACTCTGCAGCTTCATTAATCTCAATCTTCATCCTCTGCCTCCATTTCTTCGGTATCCGCATCCTCTGCCTGTGCGGGCTTCGGAAGCTTGGAAATGATATCCTCAATGTGAGCAGCATATTCAAGGGAGTTATCCTCCTTGAAGATAAGCTCGGGGATCTTGCGCACACGGATCTTGCCCGCAATGCACTTCTTGAAGTAACCCGAAGCCGCTGTCATGCCCTCCACTGCCTTGTGTGTTCTTCCTGCGCCGCCGAGACACGCAATGTGTACGGTGCAGTAGGAAAGATCGTTCGTCACCTCGCAGTGGGTAACTGTTACGAAATTCTTGGATACACGGGGATCCTTCACGCCTGCAACGGCTGCGGAGATCTCACGCTTTATATCCTCATTGAGTCGTTTGATATTAAAGTTAGCCATTATTTATTGACCTCCTTTACACAATGACGCTCCTGCGCTGTTTGACAGCGCAGAAACTATCACAAAAAGCTTTATTAATCACGGTATTCTTCCATCACATAAGCCTCAAAGATATCGCCTTCCTTGATGTCTGTGAACTTCTCGAGGCTTACACCGCACTCAAAGCCAGCGGTAACTTCCTTAACGGAATCCTTGAAGCGCTGCAGACCTGCAATGTGATCGTCGCCAACGATGATACCGTCACGAACTATACGGACCTGACCGTTACGGGCAACCTTACCCTCAAGAACGTAAGAACCTGCTACGATACCAACATTTGTGATTTTGAATACCTGACGCACCTCGACACGGCCAAGCTCCACCTCACGGTACTTGGGAGCCAGCATACCCTTCATAGCGGTGGTGATATCCTCGATAGCATCGTAAATTACACGATACAGACGGATCTCAACGCCGTCACGCTTAGCATTCTCAGCAGCAGACGGATGAGGTCTTACGTTGAAGCCTACGATGATAGCGCCGGAAGCCATAGCCAGCATTACGTCGCTCTCGCTTACCGCACCTACTGCGCCGTGGATAACTCTTACTCGCACTTCCTCGTTGGTGATCTTTTCAAGAGACTGCTTAACAGCCTCAACAGATCCCTGTACGTCAGCCTTGACGATGATAGGCAGCTCCTTTACAGTGCCGCTCTCGATGGAGGAGAACAGATTATCAAGTGTAACCTTCTGGTATGCCTTGAACTGCTCTTCCTTAGCGTCATGCTTACGTTTCTCAACCAGCTCTCTTGCGAGCTTCTCATCCTCTACAGCTGCGAAGGTATCGCCTGCGGAGGGAACCTCTGCAAGACCCATGATCTCAACAGGAACGGAAGGACCTGCTACCTTTACTGTTCTTCCCTGATCGTCACGCATTACTCGTACACGACCAACCGATGTGCCTGCGATGATGACATCACCTGTGTGCAGTGTACCGTTCTGAACGAGTACTGTTGCGATAGGACCTCTGCTCTTATCAAGACGTGCCTCGATAACAGCGCCCTTTGCGAGTCTGTTGGGGTTTGCCTTGAGTTCAAGAACGTCGGCAACAAGACCAACCATCTCAAGCAGAGTATCCATGCCGTAGCCTGTCTTAGCGGAAACAGGAACGCAGATAACGTCGCCGCCCCAGTCCTCGCATACCAGCTCGTACTTTGTCAGCTCTTCCTTTACACGATCGGGATTTGCAGTCTCCTTATCCATCTTATTGATGGCAACGATGATGGAAACGCCTGCAGCCTTTGCATGGTTGATAGCCTCAACGGTCTGGGGCATGATGCCGTCGTCCGCTGCAACTACAAGGATAGCGATATCTGTGAGGTTTGCACCTCTTGCTCTCATTGTTGTGAACGCTTCATGTCCGGGGGTATCAAGGAAGGTGATCTCTCTGTCATCAACGGCTACCTTGTATGCACCAATGTGCTGTGTGATACCGCCTGCCTCAGTAGCGGTAACGGAAGCCTTTCTGATATAGTCCAGAATAGATGTCTTACCGTGGTCAACGTGACCCATTACAACAACTACAGGAGATCTGGGTTCGAGGTTCTCAGCGGTATCCTCTACCTCCTCGAACAGACGCTCCTCAATTGTAACTACGACTTCCTTCTCGACCTTTGCGCCCAGCTCTTCAGCTACGATGCAGGCTGTATCGAAGTCGATGGTCTCGTTGAGGTTAGCCATAACGCCCAGCAGGAACAGCTTCTTGATTACCTCTGTTGCTGTTACCTTCAGACGGGTAGCAAGCTCGGATACTACGATCTCATCAGGGATCTGTACCTTCAGCTGCTGCTTTCTTGCACGCTCAAGCTCCAGACGCTTCAGCTTCTGAGCCTCGGTCTCACGCTTGTTGTTATAGCCGCCCTTGTTCTTATTCTGGGACTTCTGGTTGATCTTCTGCTTGCGCTGGAAGTTATCATTGCTGTGGCGGGAAGCGGGAGCAATGTTCTCATAGCGCTCGTTATACTTATCAAGCTCAACATAGGAGCCTCTTGTATCGACCATCTTGGTCACCTGCTCGCCACGCTGAACTGCCTCACCCTTCTGCTTCTGCATTGTAGGAGGTGTATTTACCTTGATCTTGGAAGAATCAATAGCAGGCGCATTAGGAGCGGGCTTGGGTGCAGGCTGAGCTGCAGCGGGTCTGTTGCGGTTATCGTTTCTGTTGTCACGATTGAAGCCGCCCTGACGGTTATCGTTTCTGTTATCTCTGTTGAACTGCGGTCTGTCACCGTTCTGACGATTGTCACGATTGAACTGGGGACGCTCGCCGTTTCTATTATCACGGTTGTCACGGTTGAACTGAGGTCTGTCGCCGTTCTGACGGTTATCGGGACGACGATCTCTGTTATCCTGACGAGGTGCTCTGTCAGCAGGCTTAGTCTCCTGCTTGGGAGCTTCGGGCTTCTTTTCTTCAGCCTTGGGAGCAGCTTCTGCCTTAACTTCAGGCTTCTTCTCCTCTTCCTTAACTTCAGGCTTCTTGGTCTCGGGTTTTGCTGCTTCAGCCTTGATCTCAGGCTTCTTTTCTTCAGCCTTGGGAGCAGCAGCCTTTGCATCAGCCTTCTTTTCCTCGCCCTTAGGCGCTTCAGTCTTAACTTCCGGCTTCTTCTCCTCAGCCTTGGGGGCAGCCTTCTTTTCCTCTGCCTTTGCTTCAGCTACAGGAGCTTCCTCGGCCTTGGCAGCCTTCTTCTTGGCAGCAGGCTTCTTCTCCTCAGGCTTGGGCTTCTCTGTCTTGATGTCAGCGGTCTTATTGAAATAGTCGGCGAAATCCTTCACCTCATGCTTGCGGGAATACTTTTCAAGCACATAGCTGATCTCTTCAGGAGACAGGGCGGTCTGAGCCTTCTTGGGAGTTCCCCCGAAAGCCTTATCCAGCAGCTCGATAATCTCGCTGCGGTCTGCGCCCATATCCTTTGCAATGTCCTGAACACGATATTTATTGTTTGTTGGCAATGTAAAAATCCTCCAATACTAGTTAGTTCAAATCAGATCATATGTTCTTCTTGATGGAGCTGAACAGCCCTTTGTCAAGGATCAGGAAGATAGCGGCACGCTTGCCGACTGCTTCCTGTGCTTCGTCCATAGTGAACGGTGCTTTTGCGATCTCGCAGCCGTATCTTTCAGCGGCGAAGCGGATCTCCTTTTCGGTCTTGGGTGAAACATCCTCTGCCAGAAGCAGGCCCGCCGCCTTGCTCTTGGGCGAAGCCATCTCCTCTACCACTGCATCGAAGCCCATAACGAGCTTTCCTGCACGGCGGCAGAGTCCGAGTGTGGTCAGTATCTTATTGATCCGAACTCAGCTCCTTCTCTATAGTGTCGTATATCTCCTCGGGAACAGCGCATTTCAGCGAACGGTCAAGCTTTCTTGCCTTGCGCACCTGCGAGAAGCATTCTGCGTCACGGCAGATATAAGCGCCACGGCCTGCTTTCTTGCCTGTACTGTCAAGGGATATCTCTCCCTCCTTGCTGCGCACTATACGCACAGCACCTTTTTTGCCTATCATCTCGCCGCAGCCTAAGCATTTGCGCAGCGGAACACGCTTTTCCTGCATACGTTTTTTCTCCTTATTCTTCGGTCTGAACCTCTGTCTCTTCGTACTCAGGCTCGGGAACCTCGATCACCTCAAGATCCTCAGGTGTTACCTTGCTCTCTGCCTTGATGTCGATCTTATAGCCTGTAAGCTTTGCAGCCAGCCATGCATTCTGACCCTTGTTACCGATAGCCAGAGAAAGCTGATTATCAGGGACGATAGCCTTGCATGCACGAACTCTGGGATCGTTGATAACTACACGGCTAACCTCAGCGGGCTTCAGAGCCTGCTTGATGAACTCCTCGGGATCCTCGCTGTAAAGTACAACGTCGATCTTCTCGCCCTTGATCTCCTTTGTTACTGCTGTGATACGGCTCTTTGCGGGACCGATGCAGGTGCCGACAGCGTCAACATTGGGATCGTTGCTGATAACAGCGATCTTGGAACGGGAGCCGGGTGCACGGCTGATGGACTTGATCTCCACGATGCCGTCATAGATCTCGGGACATTCAAGCTCAAACAGACGCTTGATGAGGCCCTTGTCTGTTCTTGTGATCCTGAGGGACTGCTTCTTTGCGCCCTCCTTGTATTCTCTGGAAACACCTGTGATGAATACCTTTATTACCTGACCCTCAACCAGCAGCTCGCCGGGGATCTGGTCATTTCTCATCAGCAGAGTCTCATTCTTGTTGATCTCAATGGTTGCATGGCCTGTCTTAGGCTCTACACGGGTAACGACAGCAGATACTGCCTCGTTCTCGTACATGCCCCACAGCTCGGAAAGCTGCTGACGCTCAACATCACGGAAGCCCTGCTTGATGAGATCCTTCGCATTCTTGGCAGCGATACGCTTGAACTCATGAGTATCAATGGGGCAGCGAACATGATCGCCTACCTGCAGCATGGGATCGATCTTTCTTGCTTCCTCAAGCACGATCTCGATCTCAGGCTCGTACAGGCTGTCAACTACCTCGATTACTTCCTTCAGAACGCTTACATCGAAGATCTGCTTTTCAAGGTCGATGTTTACCTGAACAGCGTCGCTCTCCTTATCCTCGATGTGAAGATTTGTCTTTAAGCTCTTTTCGATAGCGAGCTTGATCTTCGCAACGAACACATCCTGGTCGATTCCCTTTTCAGCAGCCAGATCAGCGAGCGCATTGAAAAATTCGCCTATCTCGTTTTCCTTGGGTGCTACCTTTTTCTTAGCCATTTTCCGTTATTCCTCCATTACTTAAAAATCAGTGTCATCAAAATCGTCATAATTTATGCCTGAGATATCCGTCGGGATGATGTCAAGCGTGCCGAAATCGCCGCTCACGGTGAGCTTTTCGCCGTCATACGCATCCAGTATGCAGCTGAACACTTTTGACGGAGCGCCGTCAAGCAGCTTATAGGTCTTGATCTTCACTTTCTTACCGATAGAAAGCGAAAGCTGTGCCAGCCTCCTTATCGGACGCTCGATGCCTGCAGAGCCGATCTCAAGATAATCTATCTTGTCGATGAACTCCTGCTTGTCGATCTCCTCGTTGATAAGTCCGTCGATAGACTCGCAGTCGTCAATGGAGATACCCTCCGCCCGATCAATGAATACTCTCAGATACCACTTTGCGCCTTCCTTTGCGAACCACACATCCCAGAGAACAAAGCCATGCGACTCCACTATAGGACGTACCGCAGCCTCCGCAGCAGCCTCGATCGTGCTGAAGCCCTTTGCCAAAGCCATTTTAAGACCCCTTTCGTTTTGTTATAACGATAGTATTTTCCCAATTAAAACTTAAAGACCGGGGCGAACCCCAGTCTTTAGCCTAATCTATCATATGTATTATAACACTATTTATAAATAAAATCAAGAGGTTTTTTGAAAAAAGTTATACTTTTAAGCAAAAGACGTGCAGCCGAAGCCGCACGTCAGAAATATCACCATGTATGGGTCATTGTTGTATGAGCCGCATATTCAGTGCCGTAATAACGCTCGATGTACTCGTCGATATCGTAACCACCTGTCACGCCCTCGATAAGGTCATCGACATCATCCATGCCAAGCTCATTGAGAGCAGCTGCAAAAGTCTCGTCAGCAAGGATCTTTTCAGCATAGTATGTAGCAACCTGCTCAACGAACTCGATACCCTCATCATCTGCGATATCATCAATATCAATAGCGTTATCGCCCTCGAAATCGCCTGATGCAACCTTCTTGCCTGCAGGCTCTGCCGCAACATAAACGCCGTAATAGCCGAGAGGCTCACTCTCGAATGCCACATCATATCTGATACCTTTACCCGAAGGAGAGGTCTTTATAACAAGCGCTGCACCATCAAAAACAGAATCCAGATCAAAGCTTTCATCGCCTATAGTAAACTCTTCCTCGCTGATATCGTAGTCAATAACGGATTCAATCAGATCAGAATCGATAAGCAACTTGAATGTACCTACATAAGTCTCCTGACCGAATGCCTTATGAGTGCCGAAATCGCTATATTCAAAGTTCAGCTTGATATCAATCTCATCCTCGATAGCAATCGTCATTTCAGCAACGCCGGATTTTGCATCTGTCTTTTCGGCCACGAGGAACACTTCAACATCGGAATCATAATTCATCTCAGTAGTAAATCCTACAGCGAAGTAATCAGAAGAATTGAGAGCGGATAAAACGATCTCTTCATCCTTAGTATATACACTGAGTTCTACACCTGCAAGCTTATTCGCAGCTGTTACATATCCTCTGAAGCAGAACTCCACATCAGAATCATCCATTCCATAGATGAAATCCTCTAAGCCTGCAATAAGATCTTCCTCGTAATCGAAATCCTCGATATTATCCTCCAGCAGATCGCAGATATAATCATTATCGGAAAGCACTCCGATCATATCCTCAAGCATATCATGCATGGTATCTGCCTCGAATATTATCTCAGAACACAGACCCTCAAACCTTGCGCCATCTATCTTCAGGCTGCTCTTTTCAACGGAAACATCAGCCTCCTCATAATACTCATCAAACACCTCTTCAAGCTGCTTGACAAGGGAGGAAAGCTGTTTGAGATCAAGTGCCACCTTCTCATTCTCCACTATCTCGGGAAGCTCGGGGCCTTCTGCAACCAGTGCAGCCTTTGTAGCATCGGGGAATGTGATAAATATCTCACCATCAGCGCCATAAAATACTGTCATATCGAACAGGGGTGACTTTTCCTCGCCAAAGGTCATGGCGAACTGGTAATCCTCTGCGCCTGTCTTTTCAGTAGCTGTATAGCAACAGGTATTGAGCTTCTGCACGAGAGCCTTCAGCAGATCAGCATCAATATCGACATTGCTTTCGCTGATCATATCTTCAAGGCCGTTATACACATCATCAGTAGGACGAACATCAAAACCTGCTTTCATAGTGACGCCATCTACGCCTGCTGCCGCATTTGCCATTGCAAGCATAGCCAGAGACGCCTCAGCAGAGGTATCATAATCTTCAGAGGCAGCTGCAAAAGCACTGCTTACAGAATTTGTTGCAGTATCTACTACAGAAGGATCGGAAGCAACAGTTCCGATAGCATCCATAAGAACGGACTTTGCATAATCCTCTTCGCCCATGAAGGTCTTGAGAAAGCCTGCCTTATTTGTAAAGAATACCGCTACAACGATAGCGATGACCGCTACCACGCAGCCGAGAACAATGAAAAGCAACGGCTTCTTGCTCTTTGCAGCGGAAGGCGCATATGCGGAATATCCTGCTATGGGATCAGACTCGGGGATCTGCTGCGCAGCTGCATCACCCACAACATATTCAGGGATCTGCTGTCCGACTGCTCCCTCTTCAACATAGGACGCTTCCTGCTGAGCAGAATACTCTTCGACAGGCTGGGAATAGTACTGTGTGGCAGTATCAGCTACAGAAGCGGTATTGATTTCAGATACAGCATCCTCAATAAGGCTGTTACCGCAGGCTGCACAGAATTTCGCCGTATCAGGCAGTTGTGTACCGCAATACTTACAAATCATAATTATACTCCTTAATATTATATACTATATTTTCCAAAGCCACATATAAGTATATCACACAACCACATTCCTGTCAACAAATGTCGGCATTACAGAAACACAAACATATTTTAACAAGGAGACGGTTTTTTGTGCAAATTAATTACAACGCATATATCAGGTGCATTTTTGACACAAGTTAATCAGTATCGTTTTCAGGTCAATACAGAATACTCATTGGTTTGGCACAAGGCAAAATTCAAACTCAACTGCGGTCGATGTCAAAGCAAAAGAAACTTCACTTTTTTACTGATAAATACGCTAAAAACTGGTGTTAGATGTCAGCTAAATCAGTGTTATGAGATACAATTAAACCATAAGACATATTTTTACTTAAAAATAATTCAGGAGGTTTGAGATCATGTTCAACAACAGAACACAGGATGGACGAAATAATATAGCGGGCGTTAAAGTTGCTGCCCTCCGTAAAGCACTAAAAATATCCCAGCGTGAAGTTGCTGACAGACTACAGCTGATCGGTCTTGATATAGATAAGAACGCAGTACAGAGAATCGAATCGGGTCAGCGCTTTGTTACCGATATCGAGCTTATCTCGCTGGCTAAGGTTTTTTCTGTTACCATTGAAGATCTTCTTAACAGAGATTGATGATTCCAAATACCAAAGGCGGACTGAAAAGTCCGCCTTGTTTTATTCTCATAAACTTATACAACGCCGAGGAACTCCTCCAGTGTAAGACCACTGTCGTTCACAAGCTTCGCTGTGCTTTTGCCGAGATATCTGATATGCCACGGCTCATACATATAGCCTGTGATATCGGACTTGCCTTTGGGATAACGGATGATGAAGCCGTAATCAACACAATTCTGTGCCAGCCACTTGCCCTCTGCCGTCTTACCGTAGGATTGCTTCAGAGAGGTGATATCCATTGCAAGACCTGTCTGATGCTCGGAATGACCCGGACGGGCGGAATATGTCTCCGCCACAGCCTCACCATCAACAGAACACCAGTATCTGAATGTGCTTTCCTGCTTTGTATAGGAGCGGAAGCCCGAAACTATGCTCATATCATAGCCTGACGCACGCTTCATGCGTACATATGCAGTGTATGCTTCGCTGTCCAGACCATCGCCGTATGTCTTAGGCAGAGAAAACTCCTTATTCACAAGCAGGATGCCGCCCACATAAGTAACGCCGTCGATCTCAACAGGCTCGGGAGCGTCTATCTTTGCCGTAACAGTACCTTTACAGCGGATATCCTCAAAATCATTCAGCACACTGATACAGCCGGCACCCTTTATAACGCCTGCTGGATTGACCCACAGCTCACCACCGAGCTTAACCGTGCCGCTGCTTAGTATCTTGGTCTTTCCCGTGCAGCTGAAAAGTGAACCCTCCTGCATATCAAGCTCACCCCTGATATACACGCTGCCGCCCTCTGCGACCTTCAGGTTGCCGCCCAGCGTAAGGGTCACGCCTGTATCGATGTAAAGCACTCCGCCGTTACGGACATACATCGTCTGTCCCTGCTCGACCGCCATATTCTTTGTGATCTTACGGGTCTTTGTTATATTGATATTCTTCGGCTTTGCTGCCGTACTCGTTTCAGCGTTCTGTGACACTGCTGCGGAATACTCTCTCTCGACCATAACACTATCCGCCGAAGCAGACACACATCCTGCCGCAACCACCGAACACATCAGCAGAGCCGCCGCCACAACACATCTGAACTTCACAGGAAACACCTCCTTTATATATAAAACGAAAAACACACGCTATAAGTTGCACAAGCTGCCAATTTTTATTAGTATAACACAGATGTCCTATTTTTGTCAACGCCGATAACATGCCGATTGACGCATTTAAGAATTTGTGCTATACTTGTTAAGAAATATGAAAGGATGGATATGATAATGATAACAGTTCGTGGCTTTCTGCCGACAGATATTACTTCAATGCTGAAGATATGGAACGACATTGTGGAACAGGGCGAAGCATTCCCACAGGAAGAAACGCTTACTCTTGATACAGCTATGACATTCTTCGCCGAACAGAGCCATACAGGAGTGGCGACAAACGACAACGGCGACATTTTGGGATTATATATCCTGCATCCGAACAACATCGGCAGATGCGGACATATTGCCAATGCAAGCTATGCGGTGGCAGCGGACTGCAGAGGGCAGCACATCGGCGAGGCTCTCGTTACAGACTGCCTGAAGAAATGCAGGGAGCTTGGCTTCGGCGTACTGCAGTTCAATGCGGTGGTAAGCACCAACATGCCTGCGCTGGCGCTTTACAAAAAGCTGGGCTTCACACAGCTGGGTACGATCCCTGCAGGCTTCAGGAAGAAAGACGGAAGTTTTGCTGATATCATACCTCATTATATAGATATAAGAACACTCGGAATATGACAGAAAGATCGGAAAGTACACACTTCCCGATCTTTCTCTTTATGCAAAGCAGTCTGCTATATTTTCAGGCATTAGCCATGCTGTATCCCATACCGCATCGTAAGCAAGCTCCAGATTATCCTCAGAATACTCCATCTGCTTTGAATAGAGCTTCAGATTCAGTATCCTTTGCCATTCGGTAAGTTCCCCACCAATGTCACTCAGGCAATCCGACAATGCGACCGCTAGTACAGACATCATAGCAAAGCCGAAACGACTGACGATCTCACCTTCAAATACGCCATTCAGGAAATAGCGATAGCAGAAATACACCACCAGATGCTCATATCTCCACAGCTCTTCCCTGTTTTTTTCAAGAAATCCGCCGAACGCAGCTGCAAGCTGATCGCAGTTGGCTTCAATACACTCGGCATGAGCGTCCCACTCTGCGCCGATGCTTTCAGTGCGGCTCCAGAGATGTATCAGCTCCTTTATCACAGATGCAAGCTCATTGTTATCGAGCTTCTCTGCTTCTGAAAACTGCACATCAGGAACGTTCAGTTCACCATTATCAAGGCATTCCTGCAGCTCCCGTACATACTCCGCAGCGCTTCTCAGCCTGTCCGCAAAGGGGTGTTCCCTGTTCTGCAGGATGGAAAAAAGGCGCTCTCTTGCCGCTGTCAGATATTGCAAAAGCTCCTCGGAGCAGGTCTCATCCCACTCCTCGTCGATCTCGGACTCCTTAAAGCTAAGCGGTGTGCTGTCCGAAAACAGCAGGCGGCAGACCTCCTCACAGCAAAGCCCCAGACCTGCTTCCTTTATTCCGTTATACCAGCCGAAAAATCTCGGATGCAGTGCACAGATATCACACAGGCTATCCTCGCCTTCGTGCAGTATCAGCTCGCATCTGCCGTCCTCACGCAGAAGCGCACAGCGCTCACCCTCACCGAATGCAAAGGTGCAGACATCATCACGACGATGTATCGCAGCACGCAGGCGCTCGCCGAAATCGCCGCCGACCTTATCGAATCGCTCCAGCGAGACAGGATCTATATCTATCTCCCAGCCGATGCAACAATTATCCGTGCAGCGCTCGGCTATGCAAACAAAATCATCGTAAAATCTTGGTTTAATAAGTTTCATGCTCATATTGCTCCGTTAAGATCAGAATTCCACATCATCCAGCTCATCGGGATAATAGGACAACGATCCGTCTTCCTCTACCACAAATGTGACAAAGGGAGTAAAATACCAGTTGCCATAGATATCGTAGAGCGTGATGCTGTAGGTGTATTCAGCCGACGGGAGCGCCTGATAGGAAAGCTTTGTTGCATCGGTGATAACATACTCATCACCTGTTATGTAGCCTTCGTTCTCGTCATCAACATAGATATATACAGGCTGGATCACATCGCCCTCCTGCAGTGCCACGATATCACGGGACGCCATACCTGTCAGTGCATCGACGCCCGCCCATGCGCCGACAATATTCCAGGAAGAGGTATTCCAGTTATATTCGATACGCAGGTTATTATACTCGCCATTAAGCATTATCTCGCAGGTATAGATGCTGTAATCATCATTCTGATCTATGACCTCGATAGCAAGCGGCTGACCGTCGTCAAGACTGATCCAGCTGCCGTTGAAATTATCTCCTATAAGCCTTTTGTTCCTGTCGCATATAACATCATCATCCGAACCGAGGTAGATATAACCGAGACTGTCGCTCCACATAAATACGCTGCAGGCAGCAAAGGCAAGGTTTTCCATGCTCTCAAGCTTTACTGTATATGTGGAATCTGAGGAAAAATACACATCCTCGATCGTTATAGTACTGTTTTCATCATAATCAGCAAAATCATCTGTATTGGTAGAATAATCTCCGCCTGTGTATCCGATATCCCAGATATCCTCAAAATCACCAAAAAAGCCCTCATCGGAATAGTCATAGGCGTCATATCCCGACGCACAGTAGGCTGCCTTATCAACAAAGGCAAGATAGAATGTGCTGGGACATATCTCCGCAAAGATAGAAAGCTCATACGAACCCTGTACCGCCAGAGGATAGTATACCGAAAGACCTGTAGCATCACTGTGAAGTCTGCCGTTCTTCATATATACTACCGCTTCATCCAGCAGCTCTATTACTTCGTCTGCATTATCGCAGAATTTATCACACTGAGCCATCATACTACCGAGATCCACCATGTTCGAGTAGCCCTCACTGCTGTTGTTTCCGCCGAAATTGTCAGCCTCTCGCACAGCACGAACCACATCGGTGAATTTGCGGTATTCATACATATCCTTTGCTGCATGGTTGAATGCACGAAGCAGGGGATCGATCTTTGAAAGATCCACAACGGAGAAGGTCGCCCAGGAATCGGACATCATCATCTCGCACTGTCTGTAATAGGAGTTGCCCAGCTCAGTGCCGAGCTGAACACCGTCTGCGCTCTTATTATATGCAAGATAGCTCTGCAGCGCAGTGTAATCCCAGCCGCCTGCAGGCTCGGACTCCTGAGAAGCTATCATGTAATTCGCATACGGAACAAGTATATTGGCTGTTTCAAGAGTAGCCATCAGGCAGGCGTCAAAGCCGATGAACTCGAACTTTTCAGTCATGCTGTCAAAGCTGTCGTTGAGCGCCTTGTCGATTTCGGAAAGCGTCAGGCTGTCATAGTTGAAGCGCTCATCGAAGCAGACTCCGCTGATACTTCCGCCCCCGTGATTCCAGAAGATAAGTCCCATGTTATTGGCAGGGTAGTTTTTAGCGCCCCACTTGACAAAATCCGAAAGAGTAGAGGGATCGCCCATATTGGAAACAAGCTTTTCATCCACAAGCTCAAGACCATTCTCACCAACAATAAAACGCTGGCAGCGCAGCTCATTGAACGAAGCGTCGTACCAGTCGTTGGTGCCGCCTGTCTGGAATATGATATTCACGCCATCGGCACACTTGGCACTGAGAAGCTCCTGAATATCCAGATACGCTGCAATAGCCTCGCTTTCGAGATCGGTGCCGCAAAGGTATACCAGTACAGTCCAGTCATCGCCGCCCATGGGTCTCTCCTGCTCTCTGGAAAGACGATCAATATTATATTCGCCATCCACCATAGAAAGCTTCGAGCCGCTATCCACATAATCCGAACGATCCGAGCCTGTCTGCTCGGGAACATTGCTCTCCTCCTTGACAGTCGTTTTCGGGCGTGTGAAGAGCGTGGTTTCGTCTGGCACACGCTCGCTTATTTCGGCAGTGTTCATTCCACAACCGCTGAGGCAAAAGCACAATGCAAGCGCTGCAGCCATAGCTCTTATATATCTTTTCATAAAACACCATCCTGTTTATCATAATAATGCTCAATTAATTATATCAGCAAATACTGCCTATGTCAAGGAAATACCCGATATCCGTCGGGATATCGGGTAAGCATTATGAATGGTTCACAAACCAGTCTCTCATGAATTTGCCGTTATCAGTGAGATTACTGTCGTTCCAGCCGCCTGTTGGACTTGCTCCGGGCTTCAGCAGCGATGCAGCCTCCGACTTATCGCACAGTGACCAGTTCATATAGCTGATGTTCAGGCTGTCAAGCAGCTCTAGCCATTTCCTGCCCTGCTCAAAATCGTTCCTGCCGTTGCCTGACGCATCGCAGTTACCGAATTCCGTTACCATAACAGGGAGTCCGCTGTTGTGGCAGTTCTTCAGCCTGTCACGCAGCCAGTCGGTATGAGTAGCAGCATAGTAATGCAGAGCATACATCACATTATCGTAGCTGAGCGGATCCGCAAGCGCCTTGTCGATATCCTGCGACCAGGTGGGAGTGCCTACGATAATCACACTGTCGGGATCATTTGCACGGATAACAGGGATGACCTCCTCTGCATAAGGCTTTACATCACCGCTCCATGATGCATAGCCGTTAGGCTCGTTGCAGATCTCGTAGATGATATTGGGGTATTCCGCATACTTTTCGGACATATACTTAAAGAATCTCAGCGAATCAGCCTTGCGTACCTGCGGTGACTGATCCTGAAGGATGTGCCAGTCCACAATGACATACATATCAAGCTCTATCGCCGCATCAACGGCATTCTGAACTGTCTGCTCTATGCCCGCCTTAGTGGCATCGGTATAGCCCTCACCTGCGCCTGTATACATTGCAAGGCGGATGACGTTTATCTTCCACTCATCACGCAGATATCTGAACACATCCTTATTTGCAAAGGCAGGAAACCACTGTATACCATGGGTGGAAACACCACGAAGCTGAACAGGATCACCGTTTTTATCCACAAGATCGGTACCCTTTACCGAAAGCTGACCGTGTACAGATACAAGTCCTGCCCTGTTTGTTGCTTCAACAACAGGCGTCTGAGGCTTCGGTGCTGCGGTGGTAGTAGTTGCAGTGGTTGTTGTAGTCTGCTGCGGCTTAGGCTGAGCAGGTGCGGAAGCCGCTTCTCCATCAACGGAAATAGCCGATACGGCCTTCGGAGTCTTTACGATAAATCCGAATGTTGTCTCTGCACCTTCAGGGATAACACCGTTATATTCAACATTCAATGCGGAAACTTCGCTTCCCTGCGCAGAAATAACGACATTCCAGGACTGCATTATCTCTGCCTGCTGACCGAGATCAAGCTTTATGCTCCATTTTTCTGTGGGTGCGCCTGTGTTATTTATGATCACCACATCCACCTGACTGCACTCCATACCATCCTCCTGCCAGGTATTAGGGATAGTGCAGGAGACCGCCAGCGACTTTTCGGCAGGCTTTTCCTCAGGAGAAACATCCTCAACGTCAGCTGTTGTGTTGTTCTCCACAACAGTGTTCTCAGGCAGCTGCTCTGTAACAGGTGCAGAAGTGTTTTCAACGGGAATGCTTTCCTCAGGCGCATCATCCTGTACCGTTGCAGCAGAGGATGTATTTTCAGCGACTGACTGCCCCTCAGACACTGTATTTTCCGAGCATCCGACAGAAGTAAGCGCAATAGCCGCAGCAAGCATAACTGCTGCAAGCTTTCTCAATATCTTCATAGGTCTGTCCTTTCTCAAACATCAATAATATAATATATAGTATACATCTAAATCAGTTTTTTGTAAAGCCCCTTGACAAACTGCCGCCTATATTGTATGATATGTAAAATATCACCAACACGGAGGCTGCTATGAATCAGGAGAAACATATTTTCATAAATCAGGCGGGATATCTTCCGCACATGGCAAAGCGCGCAACTATAACAACACCCTGCGACAGCTTTCAGGTAACTGACTCAGACGGAAATACAGTTTTTTCGGGAAAGACCGAATATATAGGCTACAGCGACAAATCAGGCGAAGAACTGCACATCGCAGATTTTTCAGCAATAAAGGGATGCGGAACATATCATATTCTCTTGCCCGATGGCGAGATCTCCGATGATATCATCATAGGGGATGATGTATACAGATCCTGCTTTGATGATGTGACAAAGGCTTTCTATTACCTCAGATGCGGCTGCGGACTTGACGAGCGCCACGCAGGTGTATTCAGGCACGGTGCCTGCCACACAGGTAAGGCGCTGATATGGACTGACGGCAGCGAGGCACCCGATGTTACCGGCGGCTGGCACGATGCAGGCGATTACGGAAGATATGTCACTGCGGGAGCCTGTGCGCTCTCCCACCTGCTGTATGCATATATCTTCTACCCCGAAGCATTTGAAAAACAGCACCTGAACATTCCCGAAAGTGGCAGCAAAGAGCCTGATATCCTCAGCGAATGTCGTGTGGAGCTTGACTGGATAATGAAGCTGCAGCGCAACGACGGCGCCGTATATCACAAGCTGACCACTCAGCACCATGCACCGTTCGTAATGCCCGAGGAGGATACCGCTCAGCTTTATCTGCTGCCTCCATCCTCTATGGCAACAGCCGACACTGCCGCCGTTCTTGCACTTGCAAGCAGAGTATACCGCAGCTCTGATGCTGCTTATGCGGACAGGCTTCTGGAAAGAGCGCTGCTGAGCTATTCCTGGCTTGAAGCAAACCCCGACTTCCTTTACGAAAACATACAGGAATGCACCACAGGCAGCTATGGAGAAAGAGAAGATGTCGGCAATCGTTTCTGGGCGGCGGCTGAGCTTTTTGCTGCAACAGGCGACGAGAAATATCACACTGCGATAAAGGAATACAGCCACCGTCAGGATATACATATATCGCTCGGCTATACGGACATGGATGGCATCGGAATGCTTTCGTATATTCTCTGTAACAAAGCCGATGATGACATCTGCAGCATTTTCAGACAGCACATTATAAACAGAGCAGATAACTTAGTTAGTGAGGCAGAATGCTGCGGCTACGGATGCTCAATGAAAGAATTCGAATTTGGATGGGGCAGCAATATGGGCGTGCTGAAAAACGCCATGCTGATGCTAATCGCCGAGCGACTCACAGGCAATGAAAAATACAGTGTCGCCACCGCAGACCAGCTGCATTATCTCCTCGGCAGAGACCCGCTGGGCATAAGCTATGTAAGCGGTACAGGAGTCCGCCCGATCAATTATCCACACCTGAGACCCACTGTTGCTGACAACATAGATGAATGCATCCCAGGAATGGTGAGCGGAGGTCCGAACAAATACCGCAGCGACCCTGACGCAAAGCTGCTGATACAGGAAGGAACTCCTGCAATGAAATGCTTCGCAGATGACCACAGATGCTATTCACTCAACGAGATAACCATATACTGGAACTCGCCTGCCGTCTTTGTACTGGCGCATTTCAACAAGTAATCGTTCCAAACCTTGGACATATCGACGATTGTAAGTAAAACTTATTGACAACAGTCTATAATCGGTTTATACTTATTTATTATAATACTAGTAAGGAAGTTTTAATATGAAAAACTGGGAAACCATATTCGGATCTGCCTGGGCGACATTTGCAAAGAATATCCCCGAGATAGGTGCATTTCTTGTGGATCACAAAAACAGCACCGTCAAAGCCGACAAAAACATTGCAAAGCTTCTGGACGTTTCAGTACTGCCAGATCATGATACATTCATGAACATTATCGACAATCTGCGCCGGGAGGACAGCAATTCAAGGCTAAAAATATTTATCGCCGAGGATGATGATAGTCTCACTGCAGGTTACATCGGCGTTCCCCCTGAAACCTCACTTACATTCAACAGCCAGCTGCCCGTATATTCCTATGCGCACTTTGTCTCTGCAATAACACAGGACACTGCCAATTCCCTGCTTGCTCTCCTGCAGATACAGGACTACTCAGGAGCAAAGCTTTCAGGCAGCGATATTTCACTTGCGCTTGCAGGAATCATTGCTGCATCACCGCAGGATGCTATTCTGTCAGCTGCCTCCAAAAATAAGTTCTGGTTTTATATCCCGAATTTTTCAGACGAAAAAATAATGTGGCTGGAACGCCTTCAGGCATCCATGCGAAAATATGTAGCGCAGAACTCTGAGAAAAATTCCAGAAACATCACATTCACCGCAGGCTGCGGTGCTGACTCATCCGTTTATTCCCAGCGTATGCAGACTGCCGAATTTGCGCTGTATGAGGCCGAAGCCATAGGCGCAGGTAGTATTTTGGTATATTCCGCCGAACGCTACAGCCAGCAGAAGACCGAATACGAGAACATGAAGCGTTTCTCTCAGCTTATCGACAACAACCTTTTCACATACCACTTCCAGCCGATAGTCAGCGCAAGAAACGGCGATATCTATGCTTACGAAGCGCTCATGAGAACAGATCCTTCCATCGGCATGTACCCGCTTGAGATCCTGAGCGCTGCCACAAAGCTCGGCAGACTGTATGACATTGAAAAAGCAACCATACGCAACTCTCTTTCGTTCATAAGCGCCAATCAGGAAGCCTTCGCAGAGCGAAAGCTGTTCATTAATTCCATTCCCGCTCACATACTCAGCACCACAGACTGGGAGACTATTGTAGGCGAATACGGCGAACTGATGGAGAAGCTCGTTATCGAAATGACCGAGCAATCCGAGATGGATAACGACCGCCTTGCTATCATCCAGAACAGACTTAAAAGATGTAACATCCAGCTTGCAATCGATGATTACGGCACAGGCTATTCGAACACCACCAATCTTATCAGATATGGTCCAAGCTATGTCAAGTTAGACCGCTCGCTTATTGAAGGCATCAATGAAAACCAGAAGATGCAGAAGCTCGTGGCTGGTATAATGGAATTTATCCATGAAAACGGCTATGCGGCTCTCGCTGAGGGTGTAGAGACCTATGAAGAGCTGAAGACCATGATCCAGTTAGGCGCAGATCTAATTCAGGGATATTACATATCCAAACCTAAGCCTTTCCTGCTGCACGAGATAAAGGACGAACTGAAGCAGGAGATCGTCGATATTAATCTCATTTACTCCGATAGCTACTACAAGGAAGTCGGAG
>JAZSGG010000025.1:0-11424 GCA_045532595.1 Oscillospiraceae bacterium
AGACCCCTTTAGCGCCCTGAACGCATTTGCGGCGCTTTGCGCCGAGTGGGGGGGCTTTGCCCCACGCCCCACAAGCCTTTTTGAAAAAAGGCTTGACCTAAAAACCAATCCGCACTTCGTGCGTAAGTCGGTGGCAAATTCCGATTTATCTGATCACGCTGTCGATTGCTGCGCATCCGCCACCTTCTCCCTCACGCAGAGCGAATCCCCCTCGGCGGTGACCTCTGCGCAGCAGCCGCTCTTCAGCTCGCCGCTTATCATCTTTCCCGAGAGCATATCCTCCACACGGGAGACTATCACCCTTCGCAGCGGACGTGCACCCAGCTTGTCGGCGCCTGCCTCGGCTGTGAGAGCCACGGCACACAGCTGCTTCACGGCGCTCTCTGTGAAGCTGAGCTCTATACCGCAGGTGGCAGCACGCTTCGTGAGATTCCCCAGCATCAATGTGCAGATATGCTCCAGCTGCGGACTGCCGAGGCTCTCGAAAACGATGATGTTGTCAATGCGGTTGATGAATTCGGGGGAGAAGCGCTTTTTCAGCTCAGCGGTGACATCGCTCTTGTCGCCGCCCGTGCCGCCGAAGCCGAGAGCGTTGCGTGAAAGCGCCTGAGCGCCGATGTTTCCCGTCATGATTATCATGGCGTTGCGGAAATCCGCTTTCCTGCCGTCGGCGGCGGTGAGAGTGCCGTCCTCCAGTATCTGCAGCAGCAGGTTGAGGACATCGGGGTGCGCCTTTTCCGCCTCATCGAAAAGCACCACGGAATAGGGCGAGCTGCGTATCTGCTTTATCAGCTGCCCCTGTTCCTCATATCCCACATATCCCGGGGGCGAGCCTATCAGCTTTGCCACGGAGTGCCGCTCCATAAATTCCGACATATCAAAGCGTATCAGCCTGCTTTCGCTGCCGAATACCACCTCCGCCAGCGCTTTGGAAAGCTCGGTCTTGCCCACGCCTGTCTGACCGAGGAAAAGAAAGGAGCATACAGGGCGCTTCGGGTCCTTGAGTCCGCTCCTGCCCCTTCTGACGGCAGCCGCCACCTGTTCCACCGCCTTATCCTGACCCACGATGCGCTGCTTCAGAAGCTGCTCGATGCTGCTGAGACGGCGGCTCTCATCGGCAGTGAGCTGCGCCGCAGGAATGCCTGTCATGACGGATACCGTGTCCGCAATGCGGGCGGCGTCCACCACGGTGCGCTGCGGCAGCGGAGCGGAGCGTATGCGGTTTTCCTGCTCACGCAGAGCAGGCAGCTTTTCAAACTGCTTCTCTGCAAGAGCCTTTGCTATCTCAATGTGGACGGCTTCAAGCTGTGCTGACGGCAGGGGATTGCTCATGCGGCAGCGTGCGGCGGCTTCATCTAGCAGGTCTATCGCCTTATCGGGGAGATTCCTGTCGGTGATGTAGCGGGCGGAAAGCTCCACCGCTGCGGCAAGCGCATCATCCGTGATAACGGCGTTGTGGTGAGCCTCATATCGGCTGCGCAGACCCTTTAATATGGTGAGTGCCACCGCTTCGGAGGGCGCTTCCACCTGCACTGTCTGGAAACGGCGCTCCAGTGCGCTGTCCTTTTCGATGCAGCGGCGGTATTCCTCGGTGGTGGTTGCGCCGATGACGCATATCTCGCCCCGTGCAAGCTTCGGCTTCAGGATGTTTGCGGCGTCTATCGCTCCCTCGGCGGCGCCCGTGCCGACAATGCCGTGCAGCTCGTCGATGAAAAGTATCACTCCGCCTGCTGCGGAGGCTTCCTCCAGCACGCCCTTCAGCCTGTCCTCAAAGTCTCCCCGATATTTTGCGCCTGCAAGCATAGAGGTGAGGTCAAGCGAGAATATCCGCCGCCCCTGAAGCTCCTGCGGCACAAGCCGCTGCACAAGCCGCTGTGCGAAGCCCTCCACTACGGCGGTCTTGCCCACGCCTGCTTCGCCGATAAGGCAGGGATTGTTTTTTGAACGCCGCAGCAGGATGCGTGTGAGGCTGTCTATCTCGGCGTCTCTGCCGATCACGGGGTCAAGCTGACCTGCGGCGGCGAGGGCGGTGATGTCCCGTGCATATTTCGTCAGGAACTGGAAGCGGCGTTTGTCCTTTTCGTCGAAACAGGGGGCGATATATTTCCGTGCGTTGGCGTCTGCGGCAAGGCGCTCGCTGTTGGTGCCAAGCTCCGAAAGGATAACGCAGGCGTAGCACTCACGGTCGTTGACTATCGCCTTCAGCAGATGCTCGGTGCCTGCGGTGCGGGAGCCCTCAGCGTTTGCGAAGCTCACTGCGCTGCTCATGAGCCGCTTGCTTCTCGGCGTGAGGTCGGATGCCGACAGCCGTGTGGGGACGCCTCTGCCCACCATGCTCTCGAGCTTTGCCAGCACCTCCTTCCTGCCCACGTTGTACTTCTTCAGGACAACGGCGGAAGGGAAGCCCTCGTCCGCCGTCAGACCGTACAGGATATGCTCGCTGCCCACATAGGTGTGTCCGAGACCCATTGCGGCGGCGATGGCGGCATTGAGCGCCGCAGTTGCCTTATCGGTGAATCCGTTGAAAGAGATCATGCTGTCTTTCCTTTCTTTGCATTGATGATATATGCTATATTATGCACAGAAAAACGGAATTTATTTACTCTGCAAAAAGAAAAGAGGCTGCGAACAGCCTCTGATAATTAGGAATTAGGAATGAGCGCATTGACGGCGTAGCCGTCAACGCTACGTTCGTTCTGCGAACGAACGTCCAAACAGGATAACGCCGACGGATAAAAAAACGGCTGCGCCGTAACGTTACGGTTGAAGTAATGTTACGGCGCATTTATATTATTGTTGCATATTACTATATTACGGAGTTGTCGTTTTGAAATCCATCCGACGAAGTCGGATACAATAATTCCTCATTAATTAAAGCGTATCCGCCACATTAGCTATCATGGCCTTGTACTTGCCCTTGATAGACTCGGGGGAGAGGATAGTCACCTTGCCGCCGAACTGGAACAGCCATCCGAAGAAGGGTGCCTCAGCCTTTACACGGGTGTTGATGGTGAAGTGGGAATCGTCATCGGGGATGATCTTTGTATCCTTGCCGAAGCGATCCATCACCACGTTCACGAGATCGTTCGTGAAGCGCAGCTTTACCTCGCTGGATTCTCCCGCAAACATTGAGAAGGTGGAGCCGAGATATTCAGACATCTTGAAATCATTCGGCAGGGGATAAGCGCATTCTTCCTCGATGGTGACGTTCTCCATCCTGTCCACACGGAAGTTCGTGATAGCGGAGCGGTTGTCATAATAAGCGATGAGGTAGTATTTCTCATCGTCCCACACCAGCTGATACGGCGTGCAGATACGGCGCTTGTCACGGTATTTCTTGCGCTTGTTAGTGTCGTAATCAAAGTATTTGAAGGAGATCTTCCTGCCCTCGCTGATGGCACGGTTGATGGCGTCAACGTTTATGTACACCGCTTCGTTCATCGCCTTGATCCGTCCCGAAACGAACACCTGTCTGCGCAGCTGCTTTGCCTGATGTGTGCTGCAGAGCTTGCCTATCTTGTCGATCAGCTGAGCGGATTTCTTTTCTGTAAGGAATTTCGAGGAGCTTACTGCGTCTGCCAGCAGCTTCAGCTCAGGCAGCTCGAACTCACGGCTCACTACACGGTAATCGGCGTTTCTGCCTCTGCCGTCCACGATATCAAGACCAAAGCAGCGCAGCGCTTCGATGTCCTCATAAAGTGCCTTTCTTGCGGCGGAGATACCGTAGGCTTCAAGCTTTGCGATTATCTCGGGCATGGTGAGTGCGTGATCCTCATCGGTGCATTCCGTAAGTATACGATATAAATATAGGATCTTTAGTCGTTGCATGGGGCTTCGTGCGGTGTCGGGCATGTCGTTTTACCTCGCTGTATTGTGTATTTGATATTAGATAAATAATTGTGCTTTCAAATCATAAATGTTATAGTTCTTACTTTTATGTTAATATTATATCATATAAATTGTGTCATGCACAGTACAATATGCTGCAAATGTGCATTTTTCGGTTAAAACAGAGAATTTTTTTCAAAATTTTAGATATTTTGACTATAAAAGCAACCTCGGTATATCTTGTTTGCAGAAAATATACAAAATGTTAAAAAAGTTCTCAAAACCCCTTGACAATGCGGTTTGTTTGTGATAAAATATATTTACCTCGAATGGGGCTTATTTTTTTGTGCATTTTTTTATGTACATGCCCCGTTAAATCTGCAATTCCGCAGCTGAGGGAGGCAATAATGCCTGAAAAGGCAAGAAAATAGGAGGTGCCGAAAGTGAGAGTTAAAATTACACTGGCGTGTACAGAATGCAAACAGCGCAACTACAACACCATGAAGAACAAGAAGAACGATCCCGACAGACTTGAAATGAACAAGTACTGCAGATTCTGCAAGAAGCATACTCTTCACAAGGAAACAAAGTAATCAGGAGGAGTCATAATGGCAAAAGATATCGATTTAACTAAGAACGTTAGCGATGAAACTCCCGATGAAGAAGTGAAGGAGTCTGCGGATGCGAAGGCTGAAAAGCCTGCCAAGGAATCCAAGGACAAGAACGCTAGACCTTCCAGATCTTCCAAGAAGAAAAAGAAGGGTATCGTTAAGTACTTCAAGGACGCTAGGTCCGAGTTCAAGAAGGTCGTATGGCCTTCACCGAAGCAGACAACAAACAACACAGTTGTTGTTCTTATCATGTGCATCATAGCTGCAATCTTTATATTCGGCATTGATTCACTCTTCGGTCTTCTCAACAGACTCCTGCTCGGTCAGGGGTGACAATTTCTAGGGGGTAAATATGGCTGACACAGAGGCACAGTGGTACATTCTCCACACATATTCGGGTTACGAAAATAAGGTTGCCAGCGACATCATGAAGGTCGTAGAGAACAGAGATCTCCACCACCTGATCGAGGATGTCTATCTTCCCACCACCACCGTTACTGAGGAAAAGGATAACGGCAAGGTAGTTGAGGTGGAAGAGAAGCTCTATCCTTGCTATGTGTTCGTTAAGATGATCGTTACGAACGAGTCCTGGTACATCTGCCGCAACACCAGAGGTGTTACAGGCTTTGTAGGCCCCGGATCCCAGCCAATCCCTCTCAGTGAGGAAGAGGTCAAGAACCTCGGTATTGTTTCGAAGGACACATCAGTTTCCTTCGCAGTCGGAGATATGGTGAGTATCAAGAACGGTCCGCTTGAGGGCTTTGAGGGTACTGTCAAGGAGATCGACACAGACAAGCAGACAGCGCTTATCGATGTTTCGATGTTCGGCAGAGTAACACCCGCTACACTTGAGATCGCATCGATCCGCAAAATCTAAAACTTCTCAGTTTTTTATGGAGGTAGAATAACATGGCACAGAAGGTTACAGGATTTATCAAATTACAGATCCCTGCCGGCAAAGCTACACCTGCTCCCCCTGTTGGTCCTGCACTGGGTCAGCATGGTGTAAACATCATGGCATTTACAAAGGAGTTCAACGAGCGTACAAAGGATAAGGCAGGTCTTATCATCCCTGTTGTTATCACAGTTTATGCTGACAGAAGCTTCTCTTTCATTACTAAGACTCCCCCTGCAAGCGTACTCATCAAGAAGGCTTGCAAGATCGAGAGCGGTTCCGGCGTTCCCAACAAGACAAAGGTTGCTAAGATCACAAAGGCACAGCTTCAGGAGATCGCTGAGACTAAGATGCCCGACCTGAATGCTGCAAACATCGACACAGCTATGTCTATGATCGCTGGTACAGCACGTTCTATGGGCGTTGAGGTCGTTGACTGATAATCACTATTCACTAAAGATTTAAATGTAAGTGGGAGGATCATTCCGTTTGACCACAAGGAGGATAATATAATGAAACACGGTAAGAAGTACGTTGAAAGCGTAAAGCTCGTTGATTCTGCCAAGGTTTACGAATCCAACGAGGCACTCGACTTAGTTTGCAAGACTGCAAAGGCTAAGTTCGACGAAACAGTTGAGCTGCACATCCGTCTGGGTGTTGACTCCCGTCACGCTGACCAGCAGGTTCGTGGCGCAGTAGTTCTGCCCAACGGTACAGGTAAGACAATCAGAACACTGGTATTCTGCAAGCCCGAGAAGGAAGCTGATGCAAAGGCTGCAGGCGCAGATTACATTGCTGATAATGACACAATCGCTAAGATCCAGGGCGGCTGGATGGACTTCGAGGTTGTTATCGCAACTCCCGATATGATGGGTGTTGTTGGTAGACTCGGTAAGGTCCTCGGTCCGAGAGGTCTGATGCCTAACCCCAAGGCTGGTACAGTTACTCCTGATGTAGCTAAGGCTGTTCAGGAAGCTAAGGCTGGTAAGATCGAGTACCGTCTTGACAAGGCTAACATCATTCACTGCCCCATCGGTAAGGCATCCTTCGGCGTTGAGAAGCTCGAGGAGAACTTCAACGCTCTGATGGAAGCAGTTGCTAAGGCTAAGCCCGCTGCTGCTAAGGGTCAGTACATCAAGAGCTGCACCGTTTCTTCCACAATGGGCCCCGGTGTTAAGGTTAACACACTCAGATTCGGTAACTGATTCACAAAACAAAACGCTCCGCTTTGCGGGGCGTTTTTTATGTGGAATTGTGAGGAGTTAGGAGTGAGGAGTTAGGAGTTTAGGTGTCCGACTTCGTCGGACGGATTTAAAAAGCGGCTGCGCCGCAATCTGAACCGTATTAAACACATCCACAATAAAATGCGCCGCAACATTATGTTAATCGCAATGCTGCGGCGTTATTATTATGGGTTGTAATTCGGGGTAATTAAGCTGGAATTAATAAATTGCTACATTACGGCGAAGCCGTTTTCAGATTCGTCGGCGTATGCCGACACAACAACTCCTCACTCCTCACTCCTAACTCCTAACTAGCTGTTACCCAATAAACTCTCTCACCAGTGAATTTTCAGGCACAAGCTCCTTGTCAACGCTTACCATCTCACGCAGGAAACGCTCGATATCGGAATAGCGCTCGTAGTCCTCGTAGGTGCCTGAAGCCTGCTCCAGCAGCGGCAGCAGGATGTTGCGATAGATCATAGGCTCGTAGGGGATGAAGGTGTCGATGTCAAAGTTCGCTCTGCCCTTGTGCGGCATGATGTACAGACCCTCTCCACGCTCCACGGAGCGGAAGAACTCGAAGGTCTCGGGCAGCTCTCTGCCCCTGTACAGCCTGTCACGGATGAGACGGCGCATCAGCCTTATTTTGGAGGGATGCAGCAGCTCGCCCTTGCTGTTCTCGATTCGTGTGCGCACGCTGACGTAAACGCAGTTGGTGTAGCTGTCGCTGTCGCCCGTTACGATGGGATTCAGCGCATGTATGCCCTCGAGGATAACTATATCGCCACGCTTTATGCGCAGCTTCATTCCGGGGCGGCTGACCTGACGTGCGAAATCAAACGTGGGGATGTCTATCTCCTCGCAGCGGGAGAGCTTCACAAGATGCTCCTTGAACAGCTCTGTGTCAAGGCGCATGGGCGATTCAAAGTCAAACTCGCCACGGGCGCTGAGTTCAAGCTCCTCCTTCGTGAGGGTCTTGAAATAGTTATCCATGGAGATGGTGTGCGCACCGCAGCCGTTGTCCTTCAGGATGCGGGCAATGCGCATGGCGGAAGTGGTCTTGCCCGAGCCGCTGGGGCCTGAAACAAGCACGACAGGGCGCTCCGCACGCTCGTTATATATCCTCTGCGCAGCGGCGTTCAGTGCGTCGGCATAGGTGTTTTCGGACGCCTCAACAAACTTCTCCGCATTCTGTGCGCAGTTATTAAGCCTTTCAATGGACAGACAATTCATACAGATTCCCCTTTCGCCCTGATGCTTTATGATATTCACAGCAGCAGAAAATGTTACTGCCGTTATACGCTTACAATCCGCCTTACTCTCTCGATGCCCGTGCATTTTCCGCTCTTCTTGTCGATATCAAGAAGAATGCCGTTCAGCTCGATATCTCCGCCTGCGAAAACGTGGCGCTTCGGGTAGTAGGTGAGGAAGCGCTCGATGATTATATCCTTCTCAACGCCGAGGATGGACTCCTTCGGGCCTGTCATGCCCACATCGGTGATGTATCCCGTGCCGTCGATGACCTGCTCATCCGCCGTTGTAACGTGGGTGTGAGTTCCCAGCACGGCGCTGGCACGTCCTGCGAGATAATAGCCCATTGCACGTTTTTCGGATGTGGCTTCGGCGTGGAAGTCCACGATAACTATGCGTGAATCGGTCTTTTCCAGCAGCTTGTCCGCACACTTGAAGGGATTTTCAAGCGGCTGCAGGTAAGTGGTGCCGAGCAGATTTATCACGCACACACTGCAGGAGCCGCAGTCAAGCTCATACATGCCCTTGCCGAACACCTCGTCGTCATAGTTTGCGGGGCGGATGATGCGCTCGTTGCGCTCCAGCTCCTCCTCGATGCCCTTCTGACGGAAGCAGTGATTGCCCGTGGTGATGACATCCGCACCTGCGTCAAATAACATCCCTGCGGAATGGGCGGTTATGCCGTTGCCCTCGGCAGAGTTCTCGCCGTTTACGATAACGATATCGGCGGAAAGCTCCCTTTTAAGGCAGGGGAGAGCCTTCTGCAGAGCCTCACAGCCACGCTTGCCGACAACGTCGCCAATAAAAAGTATCTTCATGCGTATCAGATGGTGCCGAAGATGCGGTCGCCTGCGTCGCCGAGACCGGGTACGATGTACTTGTTCTCGTTCAGCTTCTGGTCGAGATGACCGCAGTATACCTCGATATCGGGGTGCGCCTGAATGAGTGTGGAAAGACCCTCGGGGGCAGCGATGATGGACATGAACTTGATGGACTTCACGCCCTGCTTCTTGAGATAATCCACTGCGGCAACGGCAGAGCCGCCTGTTGCGAGCATGGGATCGAGCAGCACGACTGTGCGCTCCTCAATGTTCTCGGGAAGCTTTGCGTAGTACTCGTGGGGCTGATGAGTCTCAGGGTCACGGTACATGCCGATGTGACCTACCTTAGCGGTGGGAACGAGAGCCAGGATGCCCTTCACCATGCCGAGACCTGCACGCAGTATCGGCACGACAGCGATGGTCTTGCCTGTGATTACAGGCGCCATGGTGTTCTCTATGGGAGTCTTGATCTCCTTCAGCTCCACAGGCAGGTCACGCAGAGCCTCGTAGCCCATCAGGGTAGCGATCTCCTCAATAAGGATGCGGAAATCACGGGTGCCTGTGTTGCAGTCACGCAGCAGAGTGATCTTGTGCTGGATGAGCGGGTGATCGAAAACAACTATTTTAGACATTGAAAATATCTCCTTTTTTTGATATAGTATCATTTTTATTATCTCACATTTTATCATTTTTTGCAATAGTTTTTTTGCGCAATGCGGGAATATTTTAACTCACACTGTGAGAAATTAACATAAGTAGTGCCGCATATCTTTTCTGACGTGTGAAAATATACAGAAACATCAAAAAAACCGAAAAAAACTACTGAAATCCTATTGAAAAATGATCGAAAATATGTTAGAATAAGTCTGCGATTGTTAAAAGATCGTATTTAATTTTAGGGAGTGTTTAATTTATGAGCCGTATGATCGGTACTGTATCAAGAGGTGTAAGAGCGCCTATCATCAGAAGTGGCGATGATATCGTTGAGATCGTTACCAATTCTGTGCTGGAGGCTGCCAAGGATGACGGTTTCGAGATCCGTGACAGAGATATCGTTGCGATGACCGAGGCTATCGTTGCAAGAGCGCAGGGCAACTACGCTTCTGTTGACGACATTGCGCAGGACGTGAAGGCAAAGTTCGGCGGCGAGACTGTCGGCGTTATCTTCCCCATACTCAGCCGCAACCGTTTCGCTATCTGCCTGAGAGGCATTGCTAAGGGCGCAAAGAAGATCGTTCTTATGCTCTCCTATCCCTCCGATGAGGTAGGTAACCACCTTGTAAGCCTTGACGCACTGGATGAAAAGGGTGTTAATCCTTACACTGACGTGCTTACTCTTGAAAAATACCGTGAGCTTTTCGGCTATGAGAAGCATACATTTACAGGCGTTGACTACGTTGAGTACTACGAGAGCCTCATCCGTGAGTGCGGCGCTGACTGCGAGATCATCTTCGCTAACAATCCTAAGGCAGTTCTGAACTACACTAAGAACGTTCTCTGCTGCGATATCCATACCCGTGCAAGAACAAAGCGCATCCTGAAGGCTGCAGGCGCTGAGATCGTTCTCGGTCTTGATGAGATCATGAACGCTCCCATCAACGGCAGCGGCTATAACGAGAACTACGGTCTTTTAGGCTCCAACAAGGCTACCGAGGATCAGGTAAAGCTGTTCCCGAGAGATTGCCAGCCCGTTGTTGACGCTATCGCTGCAAAGCTGAAGGCTGCAACAGGCAAGAACGTTGAGGTTATGGTATACGGCGACGGCGCATTCAAGGATCCCATCGGCAAGATCTGGGAGCTTGCAGACCCCGTTGTTTCTCCCGCATACACCGCAGGCCTTGAGGGTACACCCAATGAGCTGAAGCTGAAGTACCTCGCAGATAACGACTTCTCCGACCTTTCCGGCGACGCTCTGAAGGAAGCCATCAAGGACAAGATCCAGGAGAAGGACAGCAACCTTGTAGGTCAGATGGTATCCGAGGGTACGACACCCCGCCGCCTGACAGACCTGATCGGCTCCCTGTGCGACCTGACCTCCGGCTCCGGCGACAAGGGAACACCCATCGTATTCATTCAGGGCTACTTCGATAACTACACCACAGAATAAACAGCAAAGACCCGGGATCGCTCTCGGGTCTTACAAGTAAAATGGTGTCGGCATATTCGGCGCCGATACATATCTGAAAGGACGAAAAATCATGGCTGACAAGAAGAAAAAGTCTATTTTTGCTGAATTCAAGGAGTTCATCTCCAAGGGCAACGTTGTAGATATGGCTGTCGGTGTTATCATCGGCGGTGCGTTCACAAAGATCGTGAACAGCCTTGTTTCCGATCTCATCATGCCTGCACTCGGTCTGCTGACAGGCGATATTGATTTCGCTGATCTGAAGATCGTGCTTGCTGAAGCGCAGCTCGATACCGACGGCGTTACAGTTCTGAAGGAGGAGCTTGCCATCAGATACGGCGTGTTCCTTGACGCACTGCTGAACTTCCTGCTGATCGCTGTTGCGGTATTCGTTATGGTCAAGCTCATCAACACCGCAAGAGAGAAGGCTGAGCAGATGAGAAAGAAGAAGGAAGAGGAAGCACCTGCAGCACCTCCCGCTCCCGATCCTCAGATCGTTCTGCTGACAGAGATCCGTGACCTGCTGAAGAAGGACGAAGAGGCTGCCGAGTAACAGCACCATAAGTACATAAAACAAGACCCTAGAGTAAGGCAGATAGCCATATAGAATTATAAGAAGCCACTTTTGATATTGTGTCAAAAGTGGCTTTGCATTGCTTATGACGTTGAC
>JAZSGG010000068.1:0-17192 GCA_045532595.1 Oscillospiraceae bacterium
GCACTGGATCTTGAAGCGGAACAGCAGCTGGTCGATCACCATGTCCATCTTCTCATCGAGAGTGCGGTAGAACTTCTGTATATCGCCCTGAGCCTCGATACCGAGTCTGGGCAGGTTGATGGAGGTGAAGCTGAGGTTGCCTCTGCCTGTTACGATCTCACGGTCGGGATCGTGAACGTTACCGATAACTCTTGTACGGCAGCCCATGTAAGCTACCTCGGTGTTGTAATCGCCCTCCTTGTAGTACTGGAGGTTGAAGGGAGCGTCGATAAAGGAGAAGTTCGGGAACAGGCGCTTAGCCGAAACACGGCAGGCAAGCTTGAACAGATCGTAGTTGGGATCGCCCTCGTTGTAGTTCACGCCGTCCTTTACCTTGAAGATGTGAATCGGGAAGATAGGCGTCTCGCCGTTGCCGAGACCAGCCTCGGTTGCCAGCATAACGTTGCGGCTTACCATTCTGCCCTCGGGAGAGGTATCGGTGCCGTAGTTGATGGAGGAGAACGGATTCTGCGCACCTGCACGGGAGTTCATGGTGTTCAGATTGTGGATGAGCGCCTCCATAGCCTGATATGTGGAGCGGTCTGTCTCCTGCTCGGCAAGCTTTTCAGCGGTGTCCTGCAGGGTGTTGAACTTCTCGCCGTACTTGCCTGCGGCGATCTCCCACTCAGCAGACTTGTAATCGTCGTTGTCATTCAGCTTGGGTACGAGACCACGCTCCTCGGCAACCTGATCGCACAGCGCCCTGATCTCCTCAGTGGTCTCAAGGAAATCGGTTCTGCCCTCGTTAAAGCAGATAGCCTTAGCCAGGTTGCGGATATACAGATGGCGGAATGTCTTTGCAACACCCTCAGCCATAGCGTAATCGAAGTTCGGCACAGACTGACCGCCGTGCTGATCGTTCTGATTGGACTGGATAGCGATGCAGGCAAGAGCCGCATAGCTTGTGATATCGTTAGGCTCACGCAGATGGCCATGACCTGTGGAGAAGCCGCCGTGGAACAGCTTCAGCAGATCTATCTGGCAGCAGGTGGTGGTAAGTGTAAGGAAGTCCAGATCATGGATGTGGATATCGCCGTTGATGTGCGCAGCGGAATGCGCAGGATCCAGCACATACATCTCATTGAACTGCTTTGCACCCTCAGAGCCGTACTTCAGCATGGTACCCATAGCGGTATCGCCGTCGATATTGGCGTTCTCACGCTTGATATCGCAGTCGCTGGCAGACTTGAAGGTAAGATCCTCATAAGTACGCATGAGAGTGGAGTCCATCTCACGCACTCTTGTACGCTCGGCACGGTACAGGATGTATGCCTTGGCGGTCTTTGCGTGGCCCTCCTCAACGAGGACCTTCTCCACCATATCTTGTACCTCTTCCACCGAGGGATTTCTGCCGATTATCTCAACGGAAAGGCGCTGGCAGACCTTGTCCGCAAGCTCCATAGACTCATTGTAATCATTGCCGCCCACTACCTGTGCAGCCTTGAAGATGGCACCTGCGATCTTCTCGATATTGAATGCGACCTGTCTTCCGTCACGCTTCTTTATCATTGTTATCATAGCCATAGCCGATCAACGCTCCTTGTTATATCTCATTTAGGGACACAAGATATTGTATTTTTTGCCCCATTACATCTATTATATAGGCACATAAGATTTTTGTCAAGGATATACGACAAGTTTTTTACAGCATGCTGTACAGAAAAACGGCCATCGTTTTTGGTAACATTCAACAAAGATATGATAGCAATGCGGTCTGGCGGCTTGTGCAGAAAAAGCAAAGCTCCCACAAAGGAAATATCTTCCTTTTGTGGGAGCGTATGTTCTTTTCACAAGTGTGATACAACTTCTTCTCAGTAGCCGATCTCAATCAATATATTGTGTATGAGTATAGCTGCGAGAAGCACGTTGAAAAGGTTGCAGATGCCGATATAGGTGATGCGGCGCTTCTTGTTCTTCATGCCCACGGAAACAAAGCCGATCCATGCGCAGGATGCCGCAACCGCCACCAGCAGAGCCGTCATTCTCACGAACGGACTTACAGGGATGGAGAGCGCTTTGGGAATGAAAAGCTCGAACAGGAATTCCGTAAGCGGCACCATGACCAGCGGCAGAGTCGCCCAACCCCAGAGATTTCTTTTCTTGCGGAAGAAAATGATCGTCATAAAAACGAATATCGCAGTTATGATGCAGCATTCAATTGCCATGATGTCCCTCCTGTGTTTCCTGTGGTTCTTCCCTGCTTATCAGCCGAGGATGTCTGCAGCGGTGGTGCCGTCAGCGCATACAGCGAAATAAACGGTGCTGCCGTCTGCGATAACAAAGCTCTCATCGAACTTGTACATCTCATCGGGGGAATAATCCGCATAGGTGTTCTTCTGCTTCTCGATACGCTCGTTGAGGGCGGTCTCGATGGAAGCCGCAGCGGTCTCATCCACTGCAACGAAGATGCCGAATTCATCGGGGTAAGCGCCTGCGCCTGCAACGTATGCAGAGAACTCTGTAACGCTTGCGGGATCAATGCCGTAATAAACGCTCAGTCTATCCTCAGTTACCTCTGCCATGCCGGGGAACTCCACTGCGGTGAGCAGCTCGGCTGTGCGCTCTGCCGCTGTTGCAGCGATGGCGGACTCTGTGGAGCCGTCTGCGATATTGCTGCTTGCGCCGCTGTCAGATGCAACGGAGGTATCGTTGCCGCTGCAGCCTGTCAGCAGGAGTGCCGCAGTAAGTGCGGTGGTGAAAAGCTTCATTCTGTTCATAATATATTTTCCTTTCTTTTTCTGTTTATGATACGCTGTTCTGCAGGAAATTCAGCATACGGTCGTATGTAATTCCCTTGAAGTGCAGGCCGTCAGCCTCGGCGTATTCCTCAATGAAATAGCCGTTCTCATCGATGATCTCGGAATAGAAATCAAGGTATCTGATGCCCTTATCGGTACACATCGCCTTGATAAAGGCATTGAAGCTCGTTACCATATCATTGGTGATGCCGCCGTTTGCTGCGCCTGTGCTGTCAACAGTGACAGGAGATACGGAGATGCAGTAGATAGCGGAATCCGGGCAGACGGACGAGAGCTTGTCGATAAGCGTCTCATAGCTGCCCTCCATAGCGGATGCGGATGCAAGTCCGTTGGAGCCGAGCATGATAAAGATGCGTGTAGGCTGCATCTTCTTTGCATAGCTGAGAGCAGTGCCTGTGGTGCCGTCGGGCAGGTCGATATCATCGTTGTAAGCCTTGTAGGGAGTGAAGCCTACGGTGGCAGCAACGTTCTTCATTCCTACCTTATTATAGAGATACAGACCTGTGGAGATACTGTCTCCGATGAACAGATCGTTCTCGAAAAAGCTCTTGTCATAAGCGGTATTGATAACGGGAGCAGGCTCGTCCTCAACAGGAGCAGTGGTGCTTTCAACAGGATCCTCAACAGGCTCTGTAGGCTCGGTGGTGCGCTTTGTCATGCTGACGGAGGTGGTAGCCTTTGTGGTGGTTGCGGCGGTAGTGCTTTCAGCTTCTGCGGAAGCCTCCTTGCTCTCACCTATCTCCACATCAAAAGCTGTGGTGGTGGCAGAGGTGGTAGTCTGCTCTCCCCTCACCGCATCGGAATATGTCAGGCTGAACACCAGACCGCATATCACGATGATAAGCACAATCATAATAATATTGAGAACTATCACCAGAGGTGGAAGCTTTGTCTTGGGATTGGGCATTTTTATCTCTCCTCATTGGAAATTCAATTATATACAGTATACTCCTAAATCAGGGAAAATGCAATATACTTTTGAAATTTTGAGCGATTCTTAGCAGAATTCGTTTCCGTCCGCACAGAACGTATTGGTTCTTACGATCCTCAGACGTGCTATGCTCTCCCCTGTGGCTGCCATATAAGCATCGAACAGCAGCTGGGGATTTATGCTGAAATCATTGCCTGCGGGCAGGCGCAGCTTTATCTCGCCCTTAGCTACGGAAAGCTCCGTCACCAGCGGCTTCAGGTCAACGGTGGAGACTCCACGCTTTGTCTTTTTCTCCACCTCTATCTTTTCGGACTTCATGAACTCGGCAAACTTCTCAGCATTAATATCCGATTCCACGGTGTATTCAGCCGTTGTGATATCGGTGTTCTTGTATTTCGGAGCCGCAACACGGATAACACGGATATCAGGCGGCAGCGAATCGTTCAGCTTCTGCATTACCTCCTCGGGCGAGACGTCCTCCGTCAGGCGGAAATCCATCGCCTCGCAGATACCCTCCTGGCCGAGGGAAAGCGGCAGCATGAACGCAACGTATGTGTGGGGATTATAGCCCTCTGTCTGCCATACAGGGAGCCTGCTCCTCCTCATGGCACGCTGTATGCAGTGATTCAGGTCAAGGTGCGAGATATACTTCGCCCTGTCCAGCTTTGAAAAGAAAACTCGTGTGTTAACGGATGGCACGGCAGATCTCACCTCCTACGCATTTTGCAACGCCGCAGTTTGAGCATTTCTCACGGCAGTTGGGCGTGCATACTTCCTCGTGGGCACGCTTGTTCTCTTCAATGAAGAACTCACGGCTTACCAGCATGTTGATGTGGCTCCAGGGAGCGATCTCCTCATAGGAGCGGCGGCGGTTGGCATAGAACGCCATATCCAGTCCGCACTCATCGAATGCCTCCTGCCACTTTGCAAAGTCGAAATACTCCTCCCAGCTGTCCATCTTGCAGCCCTTTTTCCATGCGGTGTAGATGACCTTGCCGATGCGGCGGTCGCCACGGGCAAGAACAGCCTCCAGCAGGGATGTGTTGTACTTCGACCAGCTGATGCTGATCTTCTTGTCCGCTGCGATGGAGATAAGGTGCTTCTGGCGAGCCTTGATGCTCTCCTCATCCAGCTGCGGCTCGAACTCGAACGGCGTGAACGGCTTCGGGATAAAGGTGGAAAGGGAGATGGAAACGCTGACAGGTCTGCCCTTCTTGCGGTTGGGATTTGCATAGAACTGCTCTATAACAGCCTTTGCGAGGTTGTAGATGCCCTCGATATCCTCCAGAGTCTCGGTGGGGAGACCAAGCATGAAATACAGCTTGATGTTGGTGTAGCCGCCCTCAAAGGCGATCTTCACGCTGTCCAGCACGTTCTGCTCGGTGACGTTCTTGTTGATAACGTCACGCAGGCGCTGTGTACCTGCCTCGGGGGCAAAGGTAAGTCCGCTCTTGCGCACGTCGCTGATCTTCTTCAGCACCTCGTCGCTGAAGCGGTCAACACGCAGAGAGGGCAGCGAAAGGTTGATGTCGTTTGCACTGGTGTAATCGGTAAGCTCGGTCAGCAGACCCTCGATATCGCTGTAATCACTGGTGGACAGCGAGGAGAGCGACACCTCATCATAGCCTGTGTTCTCGCAGAGAGCCTTTGTCTGGTTCAGGATGGTATCCTTGCCCTTCTCACGGAACGGACGATAGATAAAGCCTGCCTGACAGAAGCGGCAGCCACGGATGCAGCCACGCAGCACCTCCACCACGGCTCTGTCATGCACGATATTGCAGAACGGGATAACGAACTTATCAGGCGCATACACCTTGTCAAAATCCTTCACGATGCGCTTTGTCACCTGTGCGGGAGCGGTCTCCTTTGCCACGATAGCCTTTACGGTGCCGTCCTCGTTGTAGGAAACATCGTACAGCGAGGGAACGTAAACGCCCTCTATCTTTGCCGCTCTGCGCAGGAACTCCGCTCTGTCCGTGCCTTCCTTCTTGCACTGCTCCATAAGCGCCATTACCTCGAGGTTCATCTCCTCGCCCTCGCCGATGAAGAAAAGGTCGAAGAAATCCGCAAGAGGCTCGGCATTGCACACGCAGGGACCACCGCCCACAACGATGGGGGCAAGACCTGTTCTCTCGCTTTGAAGCACGGGAACGCCTGCAAGATCCAGCATGTGCAGGATGTTGGTATAGCACATCTCGTACTGGATGGTAAAGCCGATGAAGTCGAAATCCTTTATCGGGTCAAGGCTCTCCAGTGCAAAGAGGGGGATGTCACGCTTGCGCATCTCCTCCTCCATATCGGGAAGCGGCATGAAAACACGCTCGCACCAGTAATTCGGCACGGCGTTCTTCAGTCCGTAGAGTATCTTCATTCCGAGATGGGACATGCCTATCTCATAAGTATCGGGGAAGCAGAATGCAAAGCGCACGTCCACCTTGCTCTTATCCTTCACCACTGCGCCCACCTCGCCGCCGATATAGCGGGAGGGCTTCTGTATCTTCAGCAGGAACTCGTCCAGCATCTTCATGCCCTCGGCTCCGCCTGTGTATCTTCTTTCAGACATCTCATTGCTCCTTTTTTTGAACATATATGAATAAGTATATCACATTTCTGACACTTTTGCAATAGCAGAAGCACGAAATAAAACGCTCCGAGCATATCACTCAGAGCGTTATCTTCATTATCTGCGTCTGTTCTTCTTGTTTTCCGCCTTGCAGAGATACATGTGCCTGTCAGCCTCACGGATGACATCGCTGATGCTCTCCACCTCTGTGAAGCACTTCATGCAGAAGCCGACGCTTGCGCATATCTCATACGGCTTTCCTGAAAGACGGTTGATCTCATCCACGATGCCGCGGTATTTGCTCACCTTGTCTATCATGGTCTTTTCGGTGATATTCTTTCCCACACCGATGAGATAGAACTCATCGCCGCCTGCCCTCACTGCGACCTCGTTGTCATTTGTCACCTTCGCAACGGCGTTGGCAATGGATGTGATGGCGAAATCACCTTCGTTGTGGCCGTAATTATCGTTGATATTCTTCAGGCCGTCCAGATCGAATACGATAGCATAGAAGTGATCCTTCTTATCCGCATCCTTCAGCAGCTTCTTCAGGGCGATATCCATGCCACGGCGGTTCTTCACGCCTGTCATTCTGTCCACTTCCGAATCATCCACCAGACGGTGGTTCACTCTGGACATCTGCAGCGCATTGTTGATGTTACGCATCCAGTTGCGGACAACGCCTGTCATCTTCATGCGCTTGGAAAGCTCGGACTGCACCACCGCATATCCCAGCGTATTCTGCTGGAAATGCACAGGGATGAAATAGAACACATTCGGCTTTTCATGATATTCATACAGAGCAGGATGCATCAGCTTTGTATCGAACAGCATCCTGTCATCATCGGTGTAGAAATATTCCACATCACCACGCAGCTGCATCTCATGGGAAATGGAATGGATATTGCAGCGCATCTTGCGGGGGTAGCCGTCCTTCTGCATGGTCTCTGTATCCAACCAGTTGGGGCGCAGGCAGAGATAAAAATGATCCAGCGGATGTATGAGATAAACCTGCTGATCTATGTTGCACAGGTATTCCTCGGGGGTCTTTGACTCGGTAAGCGCCTCCAGCATATAGCTGTCCATCAGGTGATAAAGATCATCGCTGTTGTTGACCGTCTTATCGCCGAAATCACGGTTGATTCTGTAAAGCGAACCGCTGAGCTTTCTGATAAGATGGCGGAAATCCATGTGGCATCCGCAACTGAGACCGATGCACATATTATCCTCATCGCTCTCACTCACAGGAAGAATAGGCTCGCCCGCATCTATCTCGTTGCGCAGAAGATCTATAGCCTTCACTGCCATGGCGAAGTTATCGGGAGAATAGGTAGTGATGCTGCACTCGTTCATAAGTGCCTCCTGAGTGGCGTCAAAGCCCGTAACGATCACCTGCTCAGGCACCTTAACGCCGCCGTCGATAAGAGCGTTTGCAAGTCCGATAGCCATGTGATCGCTGCCGCAGATGACTGCGTCAGGCATAGCAAGCTCTCCCGAAATGATCCTTTCGGCAAGCTGCTGACCTGAGGAATACCAGAAATCGCCGAAGAATACCTCTTCTTCCTTTACCTCCCTGCCGCACTGCTCCATACCGTCAAGGAAGCCTGCGAGACGGGAATCCTCAACGCCTTCGACCTGAGAGCCTGCAAGGAAATATATCTTCTCGCACTTATGCACATCAATAACATGGTGTGTGATCTTAACAAAAGCCGAGCGGTCGTCGGTATAAACGGTCGGGTAATCTGCCATAGGCATATCGAGACAGACAACAGGCTTTCTGCAGCGCTTTTTAAGCATCTGCTCCACCCTGCGGAACATGGCGTCGTCGTTCATAGCTATAAGAGGCAGCGAAACAACGACCACTGCGTCAAACATATCGAAATTGATAAGCTCAAGGATATTGCACTCTGCATAGAGATAGTCTTTATAGAAATGAACGGCATTTACCAGCGGAGAGAAAACAGCAAGATCATAGCCGTATTCCTCACAGCGTGCCATCAATCCGTCCATGGTGCGCTGCTGATATATATTTTCGGGGCAGTTCATGATACATGCGATCAGTTTACGTTTTTCCAATGTATCCCCTCCTCTCGTTATATGAACTCCGCAGAAAGCGGAAGTTAAAATTTACCATTAAGTGGATATAATATACCACT
Source organism: Oscillospiraceae bacterium (assembly GCA_045532595.1). GTDB lineage: Bacteria > Bacillota > Clostridia > Oscillospirales > Ruminococcaceae > CAG-115. Next base: position 8,449 of record JAZSGG010000068.1, read on the forward strand.
GTAACCATTCTATCACATCTGTTTGAAATTGTCAATCAAATATCAAATCAAAACGAAAATTTGACATTTCCGACAAAAAGGTGTACAATATTTGTATATCACAAAAGAGGGAAACACATATGGATTCTACAGAAGCATACTATAAAAAAATGACGGAAACGCCGGTCTCACGGCTGATAGTAAAACTCGGCATCCCCACCACCATCTCCATGCTGGTGACCAGCATCTACAACATGGCGGACACCTATTTCGTTGGAGAGCTGGGCGTGAGCCAGCAGGCAGCCACGGGCATCCTCTTTACGCTGCAGGCTATAATACAGGCGGTCTCCTTCATGCTGGGACAAGGCTCGGGAACGCTCGTATCCAAAGCGCTTGCGGACAAGAACAAAAAAGAGGCGTCCACCTTTGTTTCCACCGCATTCTTTACAGGCGCCGCCGCAGGCACTGCACTGATGGCGCTGGGACTCATCTTCCTTGACCCGCTGCTGAAAGCGCTCGGAAGCACGGATACCATCCTCCCCTACGCACGGGATTACGGAATGTGGGTGCTGCTTGCATGTCCGTTTATGGTATGCTCCTTCGTGCTGAACAACAACCTTCGTTACGAGGGCAAGGCGCTGTACGCCATGTTTGGATTGGTGACGGGAAGCATTATCAACATCTTCGGCGACTGGCTGCTGATACGGGTATTCTCCATGGGCGTTTACGGCGCAGGACTTTCCACCGCAGTTTCGCAGGTGATAGGCTCCGTGCTGCTGTTCGTATTCCACCGAAAAATGGCACAGGGCAGGATAAGCCCGAAATTCATCAGCAAAAAGCCTGCAACATATCTCACCATCATGAAAGTCGGCTTCCCTGCGCTTATCAGGCAGGGACTCACCTCCATCTCCAACGGTCTGCTGAACAATCTCACAAAGCCCTACGGCGACGCTGCCATCGCAGCCATGAGCGTTGTGGGCAGATACTCCATGCTGGTAATGTGCGTGGGACTGGGAATAGGTCAGGGCTTCCAGCCTGTGGCAAGCTTCAACTATCAGGCAAAGAAATACCGCCGTGTGAAGCAGGGTCTGCTGTTCACCATGGCGGCGGGCTTCGGTCTGGTGCTGATAATGTCGCTGCCCGGACTGCTGGTGCCTGAGTTCATCGTAAGCCTCTTCCAGAAGAGCAGCGATGTTATAGAGATAGGCGGCTTTGCGCTTCGTGCAGCAAGCATCGGCGTGCTGTTCCTGCCGCTCTCCATTCCTGTGAACATGCTGTATCAGAGCATACGCAAGGCAGGAGTCTCCTCCGTGCTTTCCATGCTGAGATCGGGTCTGATGCTCATTCCCACCCTGCTCATCACCACCACGCTGTGGGGACTCACAGGCGTGCAGATATCCCAGCCTGCGGCGGATGTGCTGACAGGTCTCACCTGTATACCGTTCATACTTTATTTCCTGAAAAAGACGCCCAACGAGGACTTGGAATAATATCCATATCACATACAAAAGACCGCCCATTACGGACGGTCTTTCGTTTATTAAGGAAGCTTCGCCGCTCTGCCAAACGGCTTACTTCATGAACACGAATTCGTGGATGGAAAGCAGCTGCCTGCCCTTCATCTCGCCTGCAAACCAGCCCTCATAGCCGCTCTCGACTACGAAATAAAGTGCGTGCCTGCCTGTGGCTGCCTTTACCCTGCCGCCGATAACGCCGCTGTCCTCGCCGAAGGTGAGAACGCCCAGCTCCTCGCCGTCCTCGCTGTCAAGCAGCACTCTTATCCTGCCTCTGCTGCCCATGCCGCCTATCTTTATGCGAAGCTGCATGGTCTTTGAAGCATAGTCCTCGCCGAAATCGAAGTACTTCCAGCCGAGAACGCAGCCGTCTGTGATGTTCACAACAGGGCGCTCGAACACGTTCAGCTCGGTGATGTAGCAGCCGCCCTTCAGCACGCAGGCGGTGTCCGCATAGGTGGGAACAAAGGGGTTCAGCGCATCCTCAAAGCCGAGGGAGGTCATCTCCACCTGCGGAATGGTGCCGTCGGGGAGTATCTCGATCTTCTCAACACAGCCACGGCGTGACATGATGGTGCCGTTGGTCATGCGATGATAGAAGATATACCACTGACCGTTTATGTTGCAGATGGAGCCGTGGTTGTTTCCACCGGGGAAATCAATTGCATTGTCAACGATGGTGCCACGGTATGTGAAAGGCCCTGTGGGAGAGGCTGCGGTGCAGTAATCCAGTCTGCTGCCGATCTGGGGGGAATATATCATGTAATAGGTATCCCCAACCTTTCTGGGAGAGCATGCCTCGAAGAACTTATGAGGCTCCTCCACGGGGATTATCGCATTGATATATGAGCCGTCCACCATCTCGTACATGTTCGGCTTCAGCTCGCACATATAGCTGCCCTGATAGCCGCAGTAGCAGTATACTCTGCCGTCGTCGTCCACAAGAACGCCGGGGTCGATGAACGTGCCGTCGTCGTAGTGGTTCTCCACATTGTAAACGTATTTGGAAAGCAGCTCAAAGGGGCCTTCGGGTCTGTCGCTCACTCCTACGCAGCCCTTTGCGCCCACGATATATGCATAGAGGTAATATTTACCCTCACGCTCCACCACATCGGGAGCAAACAGCAGGTTATCCGTCCAGTCCACATCGGATTTGCCGTCGTTGCCGTCACGGGTGCGGAAGATATCGCCGTGGCAGGTCCAGTTCGTGGGGTCGGACACTGGCGCAGACCACACCTTCAGCTTGTAATCGCAGAAATCGGTGGAATCCACTCTGTCATGGGAGCCGTAAACATATATCCTGTCGCCGAATACTCTCGGCTCGCCGTCGGGGATGTATTCCCATCGGGGAAGATAAGGGTTAGCCATGATGTCACCTCAAATATCACAATTTTGTTATCTCTATCTTACCACAGAATATCCGCTCCTGCAACCACAATTGCGACAGCAAACAGGACAAAAGTGCCATATGCACCCATTTCGCCCCCTCCGCATATTATATATCAGGAGCGTATGCTCCAATAATACAAGGAGGAACAAACATGGCAACTTTCTATAATCAGGCGACCCTGTCCTACAACGACACCGTCACCAATTCAAATATCGTAACAGGCGAGATAACCGAGCCGCTCACCGTCACAAAGACAGCCCTCACCGACACCTACACCCCAGGCGAGACCGTGACCTATATCGTCAGCATCAGGAACACAGGCACCACAGCCCTCACAGCAGTGACCGTAACTGACGACCTCGGCGCTTATCCCTTCGGCACAGGCTCTCTCACGCCCCTCGATTATGTGGACGGCACGGCGCAGCAGTTCGTGAACGGCGATGTTACCGCAGCGCCCGTCGTGCAGGCAGGTCCGCCTCTTGTCATCAGCGGCATCACCGTCCCCGCAGGCGGAAATGTCATCATAATCTATCAGGCTCGTGCAAATGAATTCGCACCCCTCGGCGCCGACGCAGCGATCACCAACACCGTTTCCGTCACCGCAGCGGGTCTTGCCGCTCCCGTGACCGCTCAGGAGACCGTCACCGCCGATACAGGCGCATCCCTCACCATCACAAAGAGCCTCTCCCCTGAGGTAGTCTCCCCCAACGGCGAGCTGACCTACACCTTCACCATCCAGAACATCGGAAACACCCCTGTCACCGCAGCGGATAACGCTTTCGTGACAGACCTTTTCGACCCCGTTCTTGACATCACATCGGTAACCTTCAACGGCACCGCATGGACAGAGCCTGCCGACTACACCTACAACGAAACAACAGGTCTGTTCAGAACGAACGAGGGCAGCATCACCGTCCCTGCTGCGACCTATTCGCAGGATCCTGCAACAGGCGCATGGATAGTAAACCCCGGCGTTTCCGTGCTGAGAGTAACAGGCACGGTCTGACGCTGTGTCCCTATTGCGGAAAACACCACATCCGCCGAAAAAAATTGGATGCGAAAGCGCTGCATAATACTCGCTTCACGGCATAACATATCTCCATCCCATAAATGGAGGATGCCTATGAATATCGTGAACTGCAGCGAAAACTGCCGCTGGCAGAACGACGGAATATGCACGCTGGATGACATCTCACGCATCAGCAGCGAAAACAGCCGCTGCTGCCATTTCGAGAGCAGATAGAAAGCCGCCCCTCACGGTCGTTTTTCCGTAAGGGGCGGTGTTCAATTTGTGATATCGTATATTATCTTCAGGGTGTGGGCAGAGGTCTTTTCAAGAGGCTCGGAAAGGTTGTTTATCGTAGCCATATACGAGCTTATGATATAGAACATCGCCTTTGCCTTCGCCGAAGCAGCCCATCCCGCACCGTGGTCATAACGTCTTGCCGCCGTGATATAGGGTGCCTTTGCGTCTACACTGTAGGTGGGGAACACATAAGAATTATAGTACATCTTATGCGGACCTCCTTCCCACGAAAGACACACCACATCGCTTCCGTAATCCGCCATAAGGCAGCCGTTATATACGAAGAAGTATGTCGGTGTCACATCCTCATATTCCAGCGTACTCACCAGCGTGCCGCCTGTGGTGTAGCACAGTATGCCGTTGCTTGTCGCAAAATACAGATGATCCTTCCATGCAGCATGCTTTGTATAGGTGAATTTCGGTATGGTGTAGGTGAACGACCTGATAAAGCTAAGCGTTGCGATATCAAGCACGCAGTACGATATATTCATGGTGCCGTCGCCGTTGTTTACAGGCTCCGCAAAATACTGCACCGTCATGCTGTCCGTATCGAGGAAGAACTCGTGATCGTATTTCAGCTCGATGGGCGGCGTCAGAGTCTTTACGGATATAGGCTCGGAAAGCTCGGAAAGACCCGTTGCGGAATTGATGCCGATAGCCGACGGATCCACACTTCGGTAGCGGCGCAGCACAAGGTTGCCGTCAGTGTCAAGCTCGGCAAAGAGATGCGTCAGCGGCTCGAATGTGCCGATATACTGCCCCTGTCCGTATTCAAAAGCAGCATCGGGATGAACTCCCGTAGCGCCGATATTGTAAGGGATCACAGCAAAGCTGCCGTATTTACTTCCGTCAGACATAAAGCCCGTATCACCGAACTCCTTCGAGGTAAGTCCGACGCATTTTATCGTGCCGTTTGCCACATCCGTGCCGAAATCCCATGTAAAGCGGTAGCCGTTATCCAGCGCAAAGCTCTCGTTCACATTCAGCGTGCCTCTCGTTGTGCTGGTGCCGACATATTCTCCGCCTGCCGTCGCCACAGGAACAGTATCCGTGCCGAGCATAAAGCTGTCCGCATTCTCGGGTACGTTGTTGCCCAGCAGCATTATGCCGCCCATAAGATCCTCCCAGATGGGAAGTCCCGTGGTAAAGAGCTTGCTGTAATCCATATTGTGCATCAGCATGTAATGAGGGGGATTGAAAATATTAGTTATCGCATCGGTGACGAGGTTCTCCTCCTCCACCCTGCGTATCACCTCGCCTGTCTTAGCGTCAGCGAGGACAAGTGTTGCTTTTCCTTTCATAGTTGCTCCTTTCACTGAATATCTGCGCTGTCTGTGATGGCTGCAAAGCTCACTGTCAACGGTGCGGCATTAACAGGCGAAAGCTTCTCGGCAACGGCGAGCCTGTCACGCAGACCGTCGGATATGCCGCCCATGCCATGCACCACCAACGCCGCCAGCATCGCCTTAGGCAGGATATACGCCTCGCCGCTGCCCGTCTGCACGGTCACAGCGATCTTGTTCTCGCCCGCCTTCAGGTACTGCTCCAGATGATGGATATGCACCATCGTCCTGCTGACATCCTCAGGCACATGAATTATGCTGCGGTCAGCCTCAACGCCGTTTACATATATCTTGTATGCCGTAAAGTTTGCGGTACTCTGCGAAAGGCTGATATTAACATCCAGCTGCGCAAAGCCCTCTCCGTTCGTCTGGAACACGAACTCTGCCGCAGTGACAGGCTCTGTGCCGATGGCTATCTGCTGCTCGTTCACATACTTGAAGGCTGTGACGCTCAGCATCTGCCTGAGCTTCTTCAGCATTTCCTCCAGATCATCCTCATAAACGAGCGCCTCCACATTCGTCTTGTTACGGGAATAAAGCACCGCCGTGAGCGCTCCGTCATAGAAGAACTCAATCTCGCTTATCACTATCGGATAAGCCATAGCGCCGTCCAGAAGATATGTACCCTCACCTGATTCCAGATACGGCAGACCCTGCATCTCCACATCCGCACCATAAAAGCCGAAGGGCTTGAACATCGAATACATCTGATCCAGCTGCTTCTGCGTCATAAGCGGATCGTAAAGCTCCAGTGTGGATATCTCCGCACCTGCGCCTGATATAAGTAGCTCTGTTTCCGTCTCGCATTTGAGACAGGTTACCACCGATCGGGTCAGATTGCGGCGGATATCCATGCAGTTCTTGTCCGCAATATGCTCGGATGTGGCATTGAAGGATACGCTCCTGAACACAAGGTTGCCGTAGCGGTCTATCTTTGCACAGGCACGGTCAAGCGCTGCTATATATCCCAGCATATCACGCACGGTACAAAGCTCGGGGATGACGGTTATCTCATGCGAGCCTATATCCGAAGCAAGCTTCAGATCATGTGCTTCACATATCTCAGCAATGAGCGCATCGGATGTGGTGGGGAGCATGCCTTCATAGCTGAACTCCATATCAAGGCTGTACATCCTGTCGTATGCAGTGATGCTTACGGTGTTGCCTCTCACATAGCGGCGTGAGATATAGAACACTCCCAGCGGACACCACTCCTCATTGTCAAAGCTGATGTAGGGACGCACCTCTGCGCCTGCAGAAAGCTCCCCCGAATACCGTGCTTTGAAATGAAAGCGGTTTGCGCAGGCTGTTCCGACGGTGAACCAGTCGGGATGAGTAACATCATCAAAGCTGAATTCCATCAGCCTGTCATCAAGAAATTCCACGCCATCCGCAATGATGCGGCAGTAAACGTGTCTGCCGTTATCCAGTGCAAGCTTCCTGAATTTCTCGGAAACCTCTACCATTGCATCTCACCTCATTTCTGCAGGAAGATAAGCTCCGTGCCGCCGTACATGCGCACGCCGTTCACCTCGGTAATGGCAGGCGCAGGCTCGTTCACGACATGGAACTCTGCTTCCGTCTCACCCTCAGGCGCAGGGAATCTCACCGTAACGAAGATTTCCTTTGTAAGCTCACGCAGCTCGCAAAGCTCGTTTTCGGTAAGCAGCCCGAAGATGACCTTTAGTCTGTATTTTCTGTTCACAAGGTCGATGAGCATATCGCCCTGCGTGTTGTAGTTTATTTCGGTGCGACGAGTCTCCCTGTCAGCGGAAAACACCGTCACCTTGTCAAAGGGAATGTCGTTGATATATATCGTCATAAGCTTCCTCCTAACGCTCCCGCCTGATCTTTTTTGTGTTCAGCTGTCTGGCAAGCTCCCTGTTGCCTGCACGCAGCAGCTTCGCAAGGCGGTAGCTGTCTTCCTTTGCAGCGATGCCCGCATTGTTCTTCTGCAGCACGCTGCGCTTTTCCTTTTCGGACATGATCTCCTCCTTTTTCAGAAATACCGCCGCAAGCCTTTGCTGTACGGCGGTATGATATCAGACTTTTCTAGCAGTGATGCGTATGTGGTGCGGACGCTCGCCCGCAAATGTCTCTGCACGGATTATCTCATAGCTGCTGCCGTTATACTGTAACCGCATTCCTGCCTGGAAGCGTACGCCTCTGGGGCTGGAATTCGCACAATCATAGTATACCGTAATCTCAGAAACATCCCTGACATTCACTGCGGAACGATCGGTTATCTCGCTGTTCGGCACCACACGGACATATTCTATCTCACAAATCATGTAGCTGCCGTAATCTATCGGCTCCTGAAGAGAGATCACATCGTTCAGCAGCGAAAAAGGTATCGGCTGAATGGTCATCGCAGCACCTCCCTGCCGCCGAAAAGGCAGCCTGCGGCTTTCAGCATACGCACCGCCTGCATGCTCAGATCGTACACCGACTCGTTGTCAGCGGCATCGGCAGCTACGCTGTCAGTAGTGACAGAATAGGAATAATCACCGATAGTCACCTTTTCAGAGCTGCCTGCCACAGCGGCTATCTGCTGCTCCTGCTTCACAAGCTTGCAGGTCTGAAACGCTGCAGCCTGCTTTGCATATTCGCAAGCCATGCCGCCTGCGGCAAGCGCATTGAGTATACGACCCTCGGTCAGACCCGAAAGCGTATACTCCGCACGCATCAGGCAGCTTTCAAGCAGCTCATCGTCATCGCAGGAAAAGCCCATGCTGCGGTATTCATCTGCAGTAATGATCATAGCGTTCTCCTTTCATAAGATCCACACCCACCCGCCCGTCTGCGGGAATTACTCAGCCACTGAAACTGCGATGGCAGCCTTCTTGTTCTCAGGCACGAACAGGTCGTGGTACTTGCGGTAGTCCACATCCCATGCGTCGGCAAACTGATTCACCTCAGGAGAGATGATCTTCACATTATCTGTCTTGGAGACTGCAACAGGTGCGTTCTTGGGGCAGATAAGCCAGTTAACCGCCAAAATCTCACACCTTACAAATGGCTTGGTTGAGCCAATCTCAGAAATCGCTCCTCTCCGAATATGCTCAAAAACAGCCATTTGCCACCCTGTTACCACCAATTTTGCATAAAAATAGAGCCGATGTTGTATCGGCTCGGGTGGTGTTGTAACATATCAAATTGTAATACGTGATATCATTTCGTAATTTACATTATGAGAAGTTCCCCGATGGCAG
>JAZSGG010000130.1:0-13220 GCA_045532595.1 Oscillospiraceae bacterium
TGCATTGCGTTGTAGACAGACTGAGCCATGATATCGCCGAAGCCCTCGATAGATGCGATTTCAAGCGGCAATGCATTCATAATGCCGTCCATATCCGAGAAATGCTCGCACAACAGAGTTGCCGCACGCTGACCTATTCCACGGATTCCGAGAGCAAATACCAGTCTGTTAAGCTGATTGCTCTTAGACTTTTCAATTGATTCAAGCAGGTTTTCAGCGGACTTTCTGCCAAAGCGGTCAAGAGCCATAAGCTCCTGCAGATCCAGTTCATACAGGTCTGCAACGGTTTTGAGGAGACCCTCGTTTACAAGCTGCTCGACGATGGCTTCGCCGAGCCCATCGATATTCATGGCGTTTCGGGATGCAAAATGCTCGATGGAACGCAGCAGCTGCGCAGGACAGTCGAAATTCTGACAGCGGATAACCGCCTCATCCTCATCACGGAGTGCCTCAGCGCCACACACGGGACAGATATTCGGAATATAATACGGCGCAGATTTTTCTGCATGAGCCACAGAACGAACGACCTCAGGAATAATATCTCCTGCCTTACGTACAACTATCCTGTCACCCACACGGATATCCTTATCGGTGATTATATCCTGATTGTGCAGGATCGCACGGGATACAGTAGTACCTGCAAGAAAAACAGGATCGAATATCGCAACGGGAGTCAGAGCTCCTGTTCTGCCGACATTTATCTCGATCTCATTAAGAGTAGTTTCCTTTTCCTCGGGGGGGTATTTGAAAGCAACAGCCCATTTCGGCACTTTTGTGGTAGAGCCGATCTCGGTTCTCAGAGCGAAATCGTTCACCTTCACAACTGCGCCATCGATGTCATAAGGAAGCTCTCTGCGGCTATTGCCTATAGCATTGATCTTTGCTACTACTTCTTCCCCACTGTTGCATACCACATAATCAGGGATAACAGCAAAGCCAAGCTGCTTCATGTATTCAAGTGATTCAGAGTGTGACTTCAGCTCCTTGCCCTCGATGCGCTGCACATTGAAGCAGAATATATCAAGCTTGCGCTGCGCTGTAATGCGGCTGTCCTTCTGTCTGAGAGAGCCTGCAGCAGCGTTTCTGGGATTCTTAGGGAGCTGCTCGCCCTTGCGCTCCTGCTCCTCACAAAGAGCCGCAAAGCTTGCACGGGACATATATACCTCGCCACGGACTTCGATAAAAGGAACTTCCTCGCTTAGTCTGAGAGGTATGGAGCGCACGGTTTTTAAGTTCTGCGTGATATCCTCGCCGATAAATCCATCACCACGGGTCGAGCCACGCACAAAGAGACCGTTCTCATATTCAAGAGATACCGAAAGTCCGTCTATCTTAGGCTCTACAACATATTCATCAGCATACTGCTCGGATACCCTGCGTATGAAATCACTGACCTCATCAACACTGAAAACATCCTGCAGACTGCCCATCTGAACGGCGTGCTGCACCTTTTCAAATGTAGTAGCTGCAGTTCCGCCGACTCTCTGAGTGGGAGAATCCGCAGTAAGAAGCTCAGGATATTCGTTTTCTATGCCACGAAGCTCACGCATGAGCGCGTCATATTCATCATCCTCGATGGTGGGGGCATCGAGATCATAGTAATTGTGGTTATGCTTTTCGATTATCGTGCGAAGCTCTGCCGCACGTTTTTTTGCAACATTAAGTTCCAAGATATCCTCCTAATATGTTTCGGCTTCGTAGTCCTCTAACGTGCCAACAAGATCGGAATCTGACGAAACGACATGCGTATATGCATCAGGCACCCTGCCGATTATTATCGTTTCAGCAGCAACGATGGATGTAACAACTGTAACATCAGATGAAAAACCGGGGATCACTGCATCAACCGATGCCTTTATCTCAATAATGATACGATGACGGGTCTGATTAATACCTGCTTCGGTGAACTCACTTATGATGCGGGTCGCTGCGTATCCAACGGGATGTACCGTCATCCCCACATCAAAGCCCTTGCCGTGAAGCAGCTGTATCCCCAGCAGCGTACCGACGGGAATGCCAATCTCCATAGCAGATATCCGCTGAAGTTCTCTGTCGAGACGGGATGAGATATTGGTTTTCAGATGGTTGATATTAAGCACATTGCTCTGCACAGAAACGATCTCTCCGTCGTGATTTTCCTGCAGTTCAACAAGCTTTGAATAGCTGATATCCTCACGCTGAAGCTCCTCGCTTACGGCTGTGTTTATCATATCCGCAACCATCAGCTCACATTGATAGGCGTTGATGGTCTCTACTATCGGTCTGAGGCTCATATCAACAAGTATGAATACTCCCAGAAAGACCAGCGCAACAGCTACCAACCGCTTGCCCAACATTCGCAGCAGCTTTCTTTTACTATCCGAAAACATGAATATCCCCCCATTCCATACATAATATGTCTATGCACAAAATGGGGTGATTATCAGAAATTATGCGTTGATGAATGCCTCGAATGCCTTGAATGCAGCATATACGTCTGTCTTAGCTGTCATTTCAAAGGGAGCATGCATGGAAAGTACAGGAACACCAACATCTATGGTATCCACGTCAAGATTTGCGATATATGCAGCAACTGTTCCGCCACCGCCGATATCTATCTTTCCAAGCTCACCTGTCTGCCAGATAACGCCCTTCTTGTCAAGCAGCGCTCTGACCTCGCCAACGAACTCTGCACTTGCATCGGATGTGCCGCTCTTGCCACGGGAGCCGGTATACTTAGTTACGCAAACACCGCCGTTCAGCACTGCGCTGTTATTCTTCTCAAAAACATCGGGGAATGTGGGATCATAAGCAGCGTTAACATCCGCAGAAAGGCACTTTGAAGAGGAAAGAACTGTTCTTCCCTCTGCACCGAAACAAGCCGCCAGATCAGCGATAAAGTACTTCAGATAAGCGGAGCAGAGACCTGTGTTACCATCGCTGCCTGTCTCCTCCTTATCCGTGAGGACTGCAACTGCAGTTCTCTTAGGAGACTTTGCGCCGAGAATAGCCATAAGCTCGGTGTAAGCGCAGACTCTGTCATCCTGACCATAAGCGCCGACAAGACTTCTGTCAAAACCGATATCCTTTGCCTTGAATGCAGGAACTGCTTCAAGCTCAGCAGAGAGGAAATCAGCCTCTGTAATGCCATACTTCTCGTTCAGGATCATCATAAGATTGAGCTTCACAAGCTCACTGCCCTCGTCATCCTTAAAAGGACGGGAACCAATGATGATGTTAAGCTCCTCACCCTTGATAAGCTCTGTAGAGGGTCTCTTATACTGATTGGATGCAAGATGAGGAAGCAGATCGGATACGCAGAAAACAGGATCATTCTCATCCTCGCCGATAGTTACAGTGATCTTGCTGCCGTCAGCCTTTACGATAACGCCGTGCAGTGAAAGCGGAACGGTGGGCCACTGATACTTCTTGATTCCGCCATAATAATGGGTCTTGAAATAGCCCACTTCCTCCTTTTCGTAGAGAGGATTCTGCTTCAGATCAAGTCTGGGAGAATCAATATGTGCAGCAAGGATATTCACACCCTTTTCGATAGGCTCCTTACCGATAACCGCAAGGATAACAGCCTTCTCACGGTTCACATAGTATACCTTATCCCCTGCCTTGTAGGACGCAGTTCTGTCGAACTTCACAAAACCCTTAGCAATTGCCTCCTGCTCGATAAAAGCAGCCGCTTCACGCTCAGTTTTTGCAATATCGAGGAACTTTTTGTAGCCCTCGCAGAATTTGTCACACTTTTTAAGCTCAGCATCGCTCATAAGCTTTGCTGCATTCTCCTTGTTCATGAAAAGCTTCTCTTTGAGCGCCTTAGCTGTATTTTCCTTCTTAGCCATAATAATTATCCTTTCTGTTAATTGTATTGATATAGCTCTTTATAAGTTGCAAGAGCTTTTGTGATCTTATCCACATAGTGAGCCGTATCGGATATCGGAATGACATCAAGATGCACACCGTCCGATGAATATTGAGGATCTGCAAGCCAGCTGTTGACTGCTCCTCTTCCTGCATGATATGCAGCAGCGGCGGCTTCAACGTTGCCGAATTCATCATACAGATATCCCATCAGGAAGCACCCGTAACGGATATTCTGCTCGGGGTCGAACATGTCGGAGTATTCTGTATTCTCGTCGCCCAGCTTGAATTTTATCCAGTCGAAGGAGTCCTCCATTATTTGCATAAGTCCCCTTGCACCGACATTCGATACCGAGCCGCAGTCATAGCCGCTCTCTGTCTTTATGATAGCATAAACCAGATATTTATCTAAACCGTATTCACGGGAATACCGCTCGACATACTGCGTATATTTCATCGGATGCTCAGCAATTATCCATTCCTGATATGCATAATATCCCGCCGCAGCTACAAAAGCAAGCAACACGAGAAATATCAGAAACGTGAGCCACCCATGACCCTTCTTCTTTTTTTGCGATCTACCCATTATATTCCTTTCAGTGCTTTGATTACGTTCTCTGCCGCAGCAAAAAGCTCATCCTTGCCCCCGTTATTGATGATACAGTGAGTAGAGCGCTCTCTGTACCATCCAATATCATGCTGACTGCCGAGTCTTGCAGCAGCAAGCTCCTTTGTAATTCCGTCACGCTGCATTATGCGCTCAACACAGACAGCAGTATCAGCGCACACAGAGACGATATCATCACAGATACCCTCTAATCCTGCTTCGTAAAGTGTGGGAGCGTCTAGCAGCACATCACAGTCTGATGCTTTTATCTTCTCCATAACATTACAGGAAATGTACGGATATATGATACGATTGAATGTCATTCGTTTTTCTGCATCGTTGAAGATAAGCTCTGCGGTCTTTCTTCGGTCAAGAGTACCGTCCTCTGCGATAACATCAGGAGAAAGCTCATCATGAAGCTCTGCAAGGCTCTGATAACCTATCTGCACCACCTCACGGGCGGATATATCGCAGTCTATCACATTGTACCCGTTGTCTGCAAATATCCTGCAGACAGTGGATTTGCCTGCGCCTGACATTCCGATGAGACCTATTATCTTTTTATCCGTAAGCTTAATCATTTCTGACCACCTTAAAGCCTGCAGCTCTCAGCAAACGATTATATACCGCCAGTCCGACACCGTCCTGTGAGGGCATCTCAACAAAGACAGTGTCTGCCCCGTCATCATCAGCCTTTCGCAGCAGTGCAAAAAGATTCTGTGCCTGCAACTCGGCAGTGGCACCGTAATCAATAAACATATCCTTTTCTGTCACTCCGATACCCATAGCAACGGTTTTGCCGCTTATATGGGAATTACAGTAGCTGATGAAATCATCACCATGCTCGTCAACGATAGTTACATCCGCCTTTGGAGAATAATGCTTGTACTTCATTCCAGGTGAAAGCACACGCTCGTTCTCAGCAGGCTTTGCACTGACAGCTTTATCTATCACTACTTCGCCGAATTCGGAGAGCATCTCTGCTGTAACTCCACCCGGGCGCAGGATATGTATCTTTCCATCACGGAAACAAATAACCGTGCTTTCAACGCCACACGAGCATGCACCACCGTCAATGATGAGCGGAATACGTCCATCCATATCACGGAAAACATGTTGTGCAGTTGTTGGACTGGGACTTCCCGACAGATTCGCCGACGGCGCCGCCAGAGGAAATCCACAGGCTTCAATTATTGCTCTTGCCGCTTCACTGGCAGGCATTCTCACAGCAACTGTATCAAGTCCGCCGCTGGTGACATCGGGTATGATATCAGCTTTGGGAAAGATCATCGTCAGCGGTCCGCCCCAGAATTTAGCTGCAAGCTGCTTAGCCACATCAGATATCTCCCGCACAAGGGAAGGCAGCATGTCAATACTGCTTATATGAACGATAAGCGGATTATCCTGCGGTCTGCCTTTTGCTGTGAAAATATCAGCCACAGCCTTTTCGTCAAGCGCATTAGCAGCAAGTCCGTACACCGTTTCAGTAGGCATACCCACGATGCCGCCGTTTCTGAGTATCTCCGCAGCCTTAGCAACATTTTCGTGAGTGTATTCTAAAATTTCGGTATTCACCGTATCATTTCCTTTCGTCAGCTTTCCTTCTGTTTGAGAAGCTTAGCTGTCTGATCGGCAATGCGCAGGGCTTCAAATATCTCCTCGCAATCGCCGTCCATGATGTTGTCCAGCTTGTACAGCGTCAGACCGATGCGGTGATCGGTCACTCTGGACTGGGGATAGTTATATGTGCGTATACGCTCAGAACGATCACCTGTGCCGACCTGAATGCGTCTTTCCTCGGCTATCTGGCTGTCACGGGCATTGAGCTTTGCCTCATAAAGCTTGCTATAAAGCATCTTCATTGCCTTTTCCTTGTTCTTGAACTGGGAACGCTCCTCCTGACACTCAACAACGACCCCTGACGGATTATGGATGATGCGTATCGCTGACTCGGTCTTATTGATATGCTGACCGCCTGCGCCACTGGAGCGATAGGTCTGTATAGTGAGATCAGCAGGATTTATATCCACATCCACTTCCTCGACCTCGGGAAGCACCGCAACGGTTATAGTAGAAGTGTGTATCCTTCCCTGAGATTCAGTTTCGGGGACTCTCTGCACACGATGCACACCACTCTCATATTTCAGCTTAGCATAGGCGCCTTCGCCTTCTACGCTGAAGCAAACTTCCTTGTAGCCACCCAGCTCAGTCTGGTTAGCGCTGATAAGCTCTATCTTCCATCCCTGCGTCTGAGCATACATCGTATACATTCTGAAAAGCGAGTTTGCAAAAAGCGCAGCCTCATCGCCGCCTGCACCGCCTCGTATCTCTACGATAACATTACGGTCATCATCGGGATCCTTCGGCAGAAGAAGTATCTTCAGCTCGCTCTCAAGCTTTTCTGCAAATTCCTTATTCTCATCATAAGTAAGCTGCAGGAATTCCTTCATCTCTGCATCGCCGCCTGCATCCTCCATCATGGTAAGAGCATCCTCGCAGGTGCTTACTGCGTTTCTGTAATCCTTATATGTTTCAATAAGCGGAGTAAGTGACTTATACTCCTTCATCAAAGCCTTGTACTGCTCGTTATCCGAGATAACCGCAGGATCGCTCAGCTTTGCGCTTATTTCATCGTAACGTGCTTCAGCCATTCTGAGCTTATCAAGCATCTTCTGTTCCTCCATTATCAGTCTCTCTTATGACTGATTTTATCTTTTTCTCACACTTTGAACGAGGTATCATGAACGAGTGACCGCAACCCTTGCAGCACAGCCTGAAATCGGCACCGCTGCGCTGAACCAGCATCTGATTGCTGCCGCAACCCGGATGTGGCTTCTTCATCACAAGAATATCGCCAGGTCTGATATCCATAGCACACCTCCATAATGTAAACATACATATATTAAGTATACCATATTCTGCACAGATTTGCAATATAATTTCTTGACAAACAGCATAAAAATAGCGCAGAAACAGCAGAATAACCGCACATAAAACACTTGACAATATCACGCTGATACCGTATAATATAAAAGTATGCGTTGTTCAGAGCAACAACATTAATCTAGAGTAAAAGGAAGAAGATCAATGGCAGACATCAGACATGAAATCGAAAAACGCCGCACCTTTGCTATCATCTCCCACCCTGACGCAGGTAAGACAACACTTACAGAGAAATTCCTGCTTTACGGAGGCGCTATTACCCTTGCAGGTGCTGTAAAGGGCAAGAAAAATGCCCGCCACGCCACATCCGACTGGATGGAGATCGAGAAGCAGCGTGGAATCTCAGTAACATCATCTGTAATGCAGTTCAACTACAACGGCTACTGCATCAATATTCTCGACACCCCAGGACATCAGGACTTCTCCGAGGATACCTACCGTACACTTATGGCAGCAGACAGCGCAGTGATGGTAATCGACGCTGCAAAGGGCGTTGAGAACCAGACCAGAAAGCTGTTCAAGGTCTGCGTTATGAGAAACATCCCGATCTTCACATTCGTCAACAAGATGGATCGTGATTCAAGAAACCCTTTCGATCTGCTTGACGAGATCGAAACAGAGCTTGGCATCAAGACCTATCCTGTAAACTGGCCCATCGGCTCAGGAAAGGATTTCAAGGGCGTTTATGAGCGCTCCACAAGAAGTATCATTTCTTTTGAGGCAAATAACGGCTCCCGTGAGGTTGAGGCCACCGAGGTCGACCTCAACGACTCTTCTCTTGCCAATATCATCGGTCAGAACAACTACGATACTCTCACAGAGGACGTGGAGCTTCTGGATGGTGCAAGTGAGGAATTCAACGCCGAGCTTGTAAATACAGGTAAGCTTTCACCTGTATTCTTCGGCTCTGCGCTGACTAATTTCGGTGTTGAGCCTTTCCTCGAACACTTCCTGCAGATGACATCTTCTCCTCTGCCCAGAAACACAGAGGACGGCGTTGTAGATCCTTTTGATGAGGAATTCTCTGCATTCGTATTCAAGATCCAGGCTAACATGAACAAGGCACACCGTGACAGAATTGCATTCATGCGTATCTGCAGCGGCAAGTTTGATAAGGATATGGAAGTTCTGCACGTTCAGAACAACCACAAGATGCGCCTTTCACAGCCTCAGCAGATAATGGCAAGTGAGCGTGAGGTCATCTCCGAAGCATATGCAGGCGATATCATGGGCGTATTCGATCCCGGTATCTTTTCTATCGGCGATACACTCTGCTCGCCGAAAAAGAAGGTCAAGTTTGAGGGTATCCCCACCTTTGCTCCCGAGCATTTCGCACGAATCAGGCAGAAGGATACTCTGAAGCGTAAGCAGTTCATCAAGGGTACGACTCAGATCGCACAGGAGGGTGCTATTCAGATATTCTCCGAGCCGCAGACAGGCTTTGAGGAGGTTATCGTAGGCGTTGTCGGCGTACTGCAGTTCGAGGTACTGGAATACCGCCTGAAGAACGAGTACAATGTAGACATCATCCGTGAGGGTCTTCCCTATCAGTATATCAGATGGATAACCAGCGAGAAGCACATCGCAGGCGGTCTTGATGAGTTAAATAAGCTTATTCTCACATCCGATACAAAGCTCATTCAAGATGTTAAGGGCAATTATCTGCTCATCTTCACAAGCGAGTGGAATATCAAGTGGGCGCTGGACAAAAACGAGGGTCTGGAGCTTGCGGAGTTCAATAGGGATTAAGATATAATGGAGAATATATGGTAAAGACGTGCAAGATATGCGGCACAAAGCTCGACGGCGATATATGTTCATACTGTGGACTAGATAACTCAGGATTGAGCGATAAGGACAACGAGCGTTGTTACATCATATTGTGGGCGTTGTTCACAGTGATTTCTGTTATAGCCGCTTTTTTGACAAGAAAGATCGAGCCTTTCTTATGCCTAGCTATCACAAATGCTGCGTACTTTGCAATAATGACTGTTGGAGCTGTCGTACAGCATGTAACTAAGGTGGTATTCGCTAC
Source organism: Oscillospiraceae bacterium (assembly GCA_045532595.1). Lineage (GTDB taxonomy): Bacteria > Bacillota > Clostridia > Oscillospirales > Ruminococcaceae > CAG-115. Next base: position 9,438 of record JAZSGG010000130.1, read on the forward strand.
TAATATCGCTTGCCTTATCGCAACGATAAGCATACCTATACCACTGATACTCATGCAACCAGATTTTTCTGGCGGGTATGGTGGACTAGTATATGTCGTATATCTTATGATACCAGCGATAATAATCAGCTTTATAGGAAACTATGTATCATACAAGCGTAAGCTTCATCTATAAAATTCAGCTTGCTGAGTTCAACAGGGATTGATTAACTTCGGAGGTTGCAATGGTAGACAAGTGCAGAGTATGCGGCACAGAACTTGATAGTGACATCTGCCCTAATTGCGGGATTGATAATTCTTACCTTTATAGTAAAAATAACTTGCGCATACTGATTGTCATTTGGTCAGTATTCTCCGTTGTATCGACAATTGCAATATTACTGACGAGTGATTATATAAAAAGCATAGCAATAACAGCTGCACTTTGCAGCAGTATAATGCTGGTGGGCACTATTTTACAATATATCACGAAATATATCTACTTCACCAATATAGCAGGATTTATTGCAACTATCATTATTCCTGTGCCACTTCTAAATACCGAGACGACAGGCGGCGGATGGGGTGGTCTGTTTTGTTTTGTATATATCATAATTCCCTCAATAATTATAAGTGTAATCATCAATGCAATATCATTTAATCGCAAGGCTAAGGCTCATTAATTAAATCAGGCACACATTCGACTTTGAATGTGTGCTTTTTCTTTTATACACAAAAAAACGGCAGGAAATTATTCTGCCGTTTTACATTTTTCGCAGGGTTGCAGGAATATAATATATTACACGGGATGCGGAGGGATATTATGACCGTATACATAGATGTTCTGCTTGCTCTCAATCTTTACATAAACTATTTTCTGATAAGAGGCACGGCGCTGCTTCTTCGCAGAGACATCTCGACTAAGAGAATGCTGGCAGCCGCAGGCGTGGGAGCAATGTTTTCGCTGACTATCCTGCTTCCTAGTCTGCCGTTTGCTGTCACTATGCTGATAAAATCTCTGAGCGGCATAAGTATTACAATATCTGCCTTCGGCTATCGCATGCCATCTGAACTTATAATAGATATCCTGTGCTTTCTGGTGGTAAGCTTTATGTATGCAGGAGCTATGCAGGCAATATGGATGTTTGCTGCGCCCATGAGCATGTTTTATCGCAACGGAACAGCGTATTTTGATATTCCGATAATAGTAGTTGCTATACTTACCGCATTGGCTTATGCAGTAGTGAGATTTCTCAGATATCTTTCGGATAAGCGAAGTATCGGCAGCAAAGTTCAGGATATCCACATACACCACAACGGTTACGAGATATCGCTGAAAGCTATACCCGATACTGGAAACTCACTGACTGATCCTTTCAGCGGAACGCCTGTTGTTATCTGCGATATCAGAGCTATTGACACGATCATCCCCGATAATATAAGACTGTATCTTTCGGGCGAGATATCAAAGCTTGAGGGCATAAGGCTAGCTCCATGCAAAACAGTTGCAGGAAACACACTGATACCGATATTCAAAGCCGAGCAGATAATCATCAACGGCAGACCGACAAATGCAATGATAGGCGTATGCAAGCATGATATCGGAACGGAATGCATCTTTAATCCCGAGCTTATTTAATATAACGGAGGTAATATAATGAGAAAATATCTGAAGCAGATCCTGTACGAGGGATTATATGCATTCCTGCACTACTTCACAAAGGCAAGTACGGATTATGCACATTACGTCAACGGCTCTGATACGCTGCCGCCGCCACTTTCAAAAGAGGAAGAGGAGGAAGCTTTCAGGCTGCTGGAAGAAGATTTTGAAAAAGCAAGGGATATCCTGATAGTGCATAATCTCAGGCTTGTTGTGTACATAGCAAAGAAATTTGAAAGCACAGGTATAGGACTTGAGGATCTTGTTTCTATAGGTACAATCGGTCTTATCAAGGCGGTCAACACATTCAGCGTGCATAAGAATATAAAGCTTGCAACCTACGCTTCTCGCTGCATTGAGAACGAAATACTCATGTATCTTCGAAAGACCAACCAGTACAGAAACGAGGTCTCTATCGACGAACCGCTCAACATCGACTGGGACGGAAATGAACTGCTGCTTTCAGATGTACTAGGTACCGACAGCGACTGCGTGAACGCACATCTTGACGGTGAAGTTGAGAAAAAGCTCCTATATGAAGCAATAAACAAGCTGACGCCCAGAGAACGTCAGATAATGGAGATGCGCTTCGGCCTGGCAGGAAGAAAAGAAAAGACACAAAAGGAAGTTGCAGATGAGATAGGAATATCCCAAAGCTATATCTCACGGCTTGAAAAGAGGATAATCAAGCAGCTGAGAGAAGAACTTGAACGGGTCTGCAACTAAATTATCAGAATAACAATGCCACTCCCAGGCAATAATACTTGTACACCAAGTATCGTTGTACGGGAGTGGTTTTTTGTATTATAACAAGGTCGAAATAAGCGGTGTCAACACATCAACGCTGAAGGTGCTGAAGGAAGCCGAAAAGATGGAGCTTCTGCGGAAGGTCAAGCAGGGCGATATGCAGGCACGAGAGGAACTGATAAACGGAAATCTAAGGCTGGTGCTGAGCGTTATACAGCGATTTTCAGGGAGAGGCGAAAATGCAGATGATCTGTTTCAGGTAGGCTGTATAGGTCTTATCAAAGCTATAGATAATTTTGATATCACTCAGCCAGTTAAATTCTCAACATACGCTGTGCCGATGATACAGGGCGAGCTGCGTCGCTATCTGCGTGACAACACGCCCGTACGAGTCAGCCGATCTATCCGTGATCTGGCTTACCGTGCCATGATGGCGAAAGAGCAGCTCACAGCAAAGCACGGAAACGAGCCGAATGTTGAAGCTGTAGCGAAAGAGATCGGCGTATCACGGCAGGAAGTTGTGATCGCACTTGAAGCGATAAGCGAGCCGATCTCGCTGTACGAGCCTGTGTTCTCTGAATCAGGTGATACTATCTACGTTCTGGATCAGATAGGCGACCACAATGATGACGACAACTGGCTTGATGAGATCTCGCTGAAAGAAGCCATGCACCAGTTGGGACAGCGTGAGAAGCGAATATTAGGTCTGCGATTCTTCCGTGGCAAGACTCAGATAGAGGTTGCAAAGGAGATAGGAATAAGTCAGGCGCAGGTGTCAAGACTAGAAAAAGGCGCTCTTCAGAAGATAAAGAACAGAATATAACAAGGAAGGCGGAGAAAACTCCGCCTTTAACTTATTCACTTTTAGGTTTACCTACCTTGTCTATAATAACAGAAGTCAGTATACCGCAAACCATAGCGACAAAGCCATAGCCTGTGGAAAGATTGAAGCCGAAGCCTGCAGGAAGAATCGCATAAACAGATCCGATAACAAGTCCCATGATAGCACTATACATCATCAGCCCATGCTTCTTAATAAGCGTAGAAATAAGTCTAGCACCGAGGATAATTCCAAGAATTGCTCCTATGGCACATGGAATGATTATCATCAGGTCAATATCTTTGATTGCTGCAATTACAGTCGTATAAACTCCCAGCAGCATCATGACGAAGCTGCCCGATACGCCAGGGATTATCATTGCGACTGCTGCAATAAAGAGAGCTGCCAGCATCGTGAAGAAGAACAGAACGTCCATCTTATAACTAATGGTAAGTTCAATATCATCAACTGTGAGCGCCCTTACACTGTAAGGGTTATAATAACTGAAACTATATTCACTGTTCGGCGGTATCTCAACACCTTCACCACTGACGATAGTATTATGAACATCGGGAAG
>JAZSGG010000102.1:0-6035 GCA_045532595.1 Oscillospiraceae bacterium
GAAATCCGCAAGGCTCAGCACATCGGGGCGTGCAAGGCAGAATATCAGCACCATCTCCGCAGTCCATCTGCCGATGCCCTTTATCTGAGTCAGCGCTGCAATGATCTCCTCATCTGCCATGGACGACAGCCTTTCATAAGCAAGCTCCCCCGAAAGAGTGCGCCCTGCGCAGGCGGCGATGCACTCCGCCTTGCTGCGGGAAAGACCGCACTGCTTCATGCGCTCTGCGTCAAGGCAGTTTTCGGGAACTATCTCACCCACGCACGCCGTGAATTTCCCCCACAGCGTTTCGCACGCCTTCATGGAAAGCTGCTGACCTATTATATTATAACACAGGCCCGTGAAAAAGTCATCAGAAACATGTCGCTCCACAAAGCCTTTTTTCTCAATAAAAGCGCCGAGCTTCCCATCCCTTGCGGAAAGAAGCCCGGTCTGCTCGCTGTTGTAATGAAATATAGCCATTATTCCTCACCTATGAATATAAGCGTCCAATAAATGTTATTTCCGCTGCCGCAGCAGCCCACGCCTATGTAACGTGCATCCGCAGCAAGGATGTTCGCACGGTGACCTGTGCTGTTCATCCAGCCATTCAGCACCTGCTTTGCGGTGGGATAGAAATATGCGATATTTTCCGCACGCATATCCCTTTTAAGACCTGCCTGCGCAAGAAGACTGTCCCACTTTGTGCCGTCCGCACGGTAGTGGGAAAAATAGGATGCGCACTCCCCTGCTCTCTGTTGGGCGATATCCGAAAGCTGCGGCATATCTTCGAGAGCAGCAAGTCCGTGCTGCACTCTCACCTCATTCACCAGCTCAAAAAGCTGCTGACAGCGCTCGTCCTCATAAACAACGCCGATGACGTACTCCTCAGTGACTATGCGGCTCGCTGCGCAGTCCTTGCCGTATGCCGCAAAGCGGATAACGGCGTCCGTCTTTACAAGAAGCGGCTTCGTGTACTGCTTCGAGGTCTCGTCGGGTGCGCTGCCGTCTGTCGTGTAGTATATCACCGCATCCTCATCGGGACAGGTGAGCTTCACTCGTACAGGCTCCGCATAGCTGCCGCCGTCAACGGATGCGGAAGGCTTATCGGTGCGTATCTTCACGGTGAGCGCACTGTTCTCCACAAGCACGCCGTCCTTATATGCGGCACAGCGGATGCGGGTGCTTTCCGTCACGATAAGGGGTATCTCCTTCACAAGGGGCGTAGCGGCATCGGATGGCACCGAGCCATCGGTGGTGTAGAAGATATCGATATCCTCCTCCACATTCATCCATACTATCTGCGGCTCGTCATATACGCCGCTCTTTATAGAATAGCCGTGCGTGTCTGCGGCATGGGCGGTCACCGAAACGGCAAGCGCCGCAAATACTCCGCACAGCACGGGCAGTAATTTGAACTTCATACGGTTTTCTCCATTCAGATAATCACACAAAAATGTCGATAACTGTCTAATAGTATACAATAGTTACAAAAAAATGTCAAGTCGGTTACAAACGGTTACAAAACGGTTACAAAATTTTCGTTGATTTCAATAAAATGTAAGAAAACGTATACATACGCATTATAAAGCTGTTTACCGCAACAGGTAAAATATGGTCGTTGTGTATTTTCATTGATTTTTCACATTTAATTTATTGACATTCACTAATAAAACAGGTATAATATAACTTAGATATGAAAATATCATCACATAATTATCCACAATATGTAAAACAAACGGTTACAGAGCCCGTATAGCTTAATTATCCGAAGAAAGGAACATTATTATGAAAAACAGCAACAACAACACCTATATGTTCAAGGGAAATGAGACGCTGCGCAGCGTGAACGACGCCTCATTCCTCTTTGCCGCTCTCGTTGGCAAGGAGCTTGAGAGCATCGGAATGCGTGCTTCCTACCGCCACGTTCTGAAGCCCCTGATGGAGGGCGACGGCCTCACACAGCTGGATCTTGTAAAGATCACAAAGCTGAAGGCTCCCACCATCAGCATCACGCTGAGAAACATGGAGCGTGAGGGCATCGTGCGCCGTGAGAAGAACGACAACGACCGCCGTGAGACCCACGTTTTCATCACCGATAAGGGCAGAGAGATGCACGCAAAGGTGCTGGAAGCCTTCAACAAGGCAGAAAAGCTCATGCTGGCAGGCATCTCCGATAAGGAGCTTGATGCTGTCGGCGCACTCATGAAGAAGATGACAGACAATCTCAGAGCAGAGCTTGGAGGCGACTTCGTTGATTAAGGTACTTTCTTATTTAAAGAAATACTGGTACATCGCCATTCTTTCCCCGCTGTTCATGATACTTGAGGTAAGCATGGACCTCATCCAGCCCGATCTTATGTCAAAGATCGTGGATGACGGTGTTCTTGCGGGCGATATGGACGTAATTATCAGATTCGGCGTGCAGATGCTGATATTCACGCTCATCGGCTGTCTCGGCGGTATTCTTTCGGGCGTGTTCGGCAACATGGCTTCCCAGAGCTTTTCAAACGACCTGCGCAAGGACGCCTTCGCAAAGGTAATGAAGATGTCTTTCCAGCAGACGGACAAGTTCACCACAGGCTCGCTCGTTACACGTCTCACAAACGATATCACCGCCTGTCAGGATTTCGTCGGCATGGCGCTGAGAATGATGGTGCGCACGCTGATGCAGTTCATCGGCGGCATCTACATGGTGCTGAATATCGACAAGGTGTTCGGACTTATCCTGCTGGTTACAATGCCCATACAGATCATCATCGTGGCTGTGGTGCTGAAGAAGGGCGCTCCCCTGTTCAGCGTTGTACAGAGCAAGCTTGACCGTGTGAACACCGTGGTTCAGGAGAACGTTTCGGGCGCAAGAGTCGTAAAGGCATACACCCGTGAGCAGTACGAGATAGACCGCTTCGGCGCAGCAAACGATGATCTCTGCAACACCAATCTGCGTGTTATGACGCTGATGTCCATGCTCATTCCCGTGCTGTCCATCCTGATGAACGCTGCCGTTATCGCAGTTATCTACATCGGAGGACTGCAGGTGGAGGCAGGCAACCTCGAGGTCGGCAAGATCATGGCAGCCATCACCTATATCACTCAGATACTCATGTCCGTTATGATGATCGGCATGATGTTCCAGATGGTCACCCGTGCTTCCGCTTCCGCAAAGCGTATCAGAGAGGTGCTTGACGCCGATCCCGTTATCGTGGGCGGAGATTTCGACGGCACTACCGCTGTAAAGGGTACTGTGGAGTTTAAGAACATCTCCTTCCGCTACCCCGGCGTGCAGGCAGGAAACGTGCTGGAGAATATCAGCTTCAGGGTGAACAAGGGCGAAACAGTCGCTATCCTCGGCGCTACAGGCTGCGGCAAGACATCCCTTGTAAACCTCATCGCACGCTTCTATGACGCCACTGAGGGTACTGTCCTCGTGGACGGCGTTGACGTGAAGGAATACGATCTTGACGCTCTCAGGAGCAAGATAGGCTTCGTTCTGCAGAAGAGCGAGCTTTTCTCCGACACCATCGAAAACAACATCCGCTGGGGCAAGCCCGATGCGGACGACGCTGAGATAAAGGAAGCTGCTGAGATAGCTCAGGCAGACAGCTTCATTCAGGGCTTTACAGATGGATACAAGGATATGGTCACCGAAAAGGGTACTTCCCTTTCGGGCGGTCAGAAGCAGCGACTCTCCATCGCCCGTGCCATCGTAAAGAAGCCCGAGATACTGATCTTCGACGACAGTATGTCGGCACTTGACCTCACAACAGACGCAAAGCTGCAGAAGGCACTGCGTGAGCATTTCGACGACACCACCGTCATCATGATAGCTCAGCGAGTTGCAAGCGTTATGAACGCAGACAAGATCGCCGTTATCGAAAACGGAAGGCTTGCAGCGTTCGATAACCATGAAAATCTGATGAAGAGCTGTGATGTTTATCAGGATATCTACAACTCCCAGATGAGAGAGGGGGATGAGAAGGTTGGCTGATAACAATAATAAGCAGCAGGCCGTGGTAAATCTCCGTCCGGGCGGAAGAGGTCCCGGCGGCCCAGGCGGCCCTCACGGAATGGGCATGCCAAAGGAAAAGCCGAAGAACATCAAAGCGTCCCTCGGCAGGATAATCTCCTATATCGGAAAGAACAAGAATCTGCTGTTTGCGATGCTGGCGGTAATGCTTATCGCAACACTGCTCAACATCGTGGCACCCTCCCTGCAGGCAAAGGCGATAGACTCCATCACCTTCACAGAGGAGCATCCCATTGTGGATCTTCAGGAGCTGGTAAAATGGCTCATCGTAATGGGCGTTGTTTACATTTCCTCAGCGGTGATGACCTATTTCCAGAGCATCTTTGCAGTGAAGCTCTCGCAGTACACCGTAAAGATAATGCGTAAGGATCTTTTCACACGCATATCCAGACTCCCCATAAAGTATATGGATACCCACAAGCACGGCGATATCATGAGCCGTATGACGAACGACGTGGAGAACGTTTCAAACTCCGTTTCCTCCTCCCTCGGCTCGCTTATTTCGGGCGTTATAATGCTGATCGGCTGCTTTACCATGATGCTGATATATTCCTGGCAGCTCACGCTCATCAGCATGATAACCATCGTGCTTACTATTATAGTTTCCGCAAATCTCACAAAGCTGATGAGGAAGTTCTTCCCCATGCAGCAGGCAAAGCTGGGTCAGCTGAACGGTCAGATCGAGGAGGCTGTCAGCGGCTACAAGACCGTTAAGGCATACACCCGTGAAGGTCGTGTCTGCGAGGACTTCAACGTAACTAGCGATGAGCTGAAGCGCATCGGCATCAAGGCTCAGATACTGGGCGGCTCGATGGGTCCCTGCATGAACTGCATCGGAAACATCGGCTTCCTGCTGATCGCCGCATTCGGCGGATGGTTTGCAATCGAGGGCGTTATATCCGTCGGCACTATCCAGGCATTCATCACCTACTCGAAGCAGTTTACAAGACCTATAAACGAGATCGCAAACCAGTTTGCGCAGCTGCAGTCCGCTCTTGCGGGCGCCGAGCGTGTGTTCGAGATAATGGACGCCGAGCCTGAGGATGTGGGCGGCAACGAGCCGTTCGAGATCGAGAACGTAAAGGGCGATATCAATTTCAAGGACGTTCAGTTTGCCTATGTTGAGGGCGAGCCTGTGCTGACAGATTTCGACCTGTGGGTAAAGAGCGGCCAGAAGATCGCTATAGTAGGCGCTACGGGCAGCGGTAAGACTACCGTAATAAATCTGCTCACCCGCTTCTATGACGTGGACGGCGGCGAGATACTGCTTGACGGTCAGGAGATACGCAGCATACCGAAGCATAAGCTCAGAGGAAGCATCGGCATGGTGCTTCAGGATACCGTTATCTTCACAGGCACCATCGCAGATAACATCCGCTACGGCCGTACCGATGCGACAGATGAAGAGGTCATCGAGGCGGCAAAGCTTGCACGAGTTCATGACTTTGCAAGCAAGCTCTCAGACGGCTACAACACCGTTCTCACCGAGGGCGGCAGCAACCTCTCACAGGGACAGCGCCAGCTTATTGCGATTGCAAGAGCGGTGCTTGCTGACCCGAAGATACTCATTCTGGACGAGGCTACATCCAGCATCGACACCAGAACCGAAATGCACATTCAGGCGGCTATGATAGCGCTGATGAAGGGCAGAACGAGCCTTATCATTGCGCACCGTCTCTCCACCATCCGTGATGCGGACAAGATAGTAGTTCTGGCAGGCGGCAAGGTAGTTGAGGCAGGCGACCACGAGGAGCTTCTCGCTCAGCAGGGCGCTTACTACAACCTCTATCAGAGCCAGTTCGCAGGAATCGCAACATAAATATTACAACGGCACTTTTGGTATCAACATCAAAAGTGCCGTTGCGTTTTTATGTTATTGTATTTTGCAGAATTAGATTAAAAGATAAATCGGAATTTGCCAGCGACTTCCGCACGAAGTGCGGATTGGTTTTTAGGTCAAGCCTTTTTTCAAAAAGGCTTGTGGGGCGTGGGGCAAAGCCCCACCACTCGGCGCAAAGCGCCGCAAATG
>JAZSGG010000105.1:0-8770 GCA_045532595.1 Oscillospiraceae bacterium
CCCTGCTGACCGAAGCCGCCAAAACAGTTGAGATCCTGTCTTATCTGCGAAGCGGTGAGTCTCATCATCTCGGAAAGCTCACGGGAAGATATCTTTGCGACGTTATCTCTCTGAAGACCGCCCAGAAAGCGATAGTAGCGGGGAAGTCTGCGGATAACTGAATTAGAGATGTTATTCTTCTGCATTGAAAAACCGTCTTTCTTATATTGATATTACATCATAGCCTGAAGTCTTGCGTTGATCTCGGTGAGGAAGTCCTGAGTGTTTACCTTGCGCTTGTTCTCAAGGGTGGAGAGTACATACAGGTCGCCTGTCATGACGCCTTCCTCAATGGTCTGAACAGTAGCCTTCTCAAGCTTCTCAGCGAACTCGGAGAGGGCAGGGATGTTATCCAGCTCGCCTCTCTTCTTCAGAGCGCCTGTCCATGCAAAGATGGTAGCCACAGAGTTTGTGGAGGTCTCCTCGCCCTTGAGGTGCTTGTAGTAGTGGCGGGTAACAGTGCCGTGAGCAGCCTCGTACTCGTAAACGCCGTCGGGGGATACCAGAACGGAGGTCATCATGCCGAGGGAGCCGAATGCAGTGGCAACCATATCGGACATAACGTCGCCGTCGTAGTTCTTGCATGCCCAGATGTAGCCGCCCTCAGAGCGAACCACTCTTGCAACTGCGTCGTCGATGAGGGTGTAGAAGTACTCGATGCCTGCAGCCTCGAACTTAGCCTTATACTCAGCCTCGTAGATATCAGCGAAGATATCCTTGAAGGTGTGGTCATACTGCTTGGAGATGGTATCCTTGGTTGCAAACCACAGATCCTGCTTTGTATCAAGAGCGAAGTTGAAGCATGCTCTTGCGAAGGAAGCGATGGAGCCGTTGATGTTGTGCAGACCCTGGATGATACCGTCAGAGCCGTTGAAGGTGTGGATGAGCTGACGAGTCTCGTTGCCGTCCTTATCTGTTACGATAAGCTCGCACTTGGAGCCGTCCTTTACCTTCATCTCGCTGTTCTTGTAAACATCGCCGTAAGCGTGACGTGCGATGGTGATGGGCTTTGTCCATGTGGGGATGAGGGAGTTGATGCCCTTGCAGATGATGGGAGCACGGAATACTGTGCCATCGAGGATAGCACGGATGGTGCCGTTGGGGGACTTCCACATCTCCTTGAGATCATACTCTGTCATACGCTGAGCGTTGGGAGTGATGGTAGCGCACTTAACTGCAACGCCGTACTTCTTTGTAGCGTTTGCGGAGTCGATGGTTACCTGATCGTCTGTCTCGTTTCTGTGAACGAGTCCGAGATCATAATACTCGGTCTTGAGATCAACATAGGGGTTGATGAGGATATCCTTTATCATCTTCCAGATGATTCTGGTCATTTCGTCGCCGTCCATCTCAACGAGAGGGGTGGTCATCTGAATCTTTTCAGCCATTTTATTATATACCTTTCAAAAATATTGTTTGGCATTTTGTAGGGGCGAACAGCGTTCGCCCGTACGTTTATTGCCGTTGTTTATCAGCCGTTCTTTGTCATGTTGAGCAGACCGCCTGCAAGGATCATGCCCTTGCCGCGCTCGGAAAGCTCGCACTTGACTTCGTAGCTCTCGCCCTTGGTCTTGTTTTCAACGATGATCTTGCCGTCTGTCTCAACGATCTTGCGGATGTCAGCGATAGCGAGAGAATCGCCCTGAGCGATCTTCTCGTAATCAGCCTCGTTCACGAACTCGAGGGGCAGGATACCGTTGTTGATAAGGTTCTGTCTGTGGATACGAGCGAAGCTCTTGCAGATGATAGCCTTAACGCCGAGGTAGAGAGGAGCAAGAGCTGCATGCTCTCTGGAGGAACCCTGACCGTAGTTCACACCGCCAACGATGATGCCCTTGCCCGCTTCCTTTGCTCTCTTGGGGAAGGTCTCATCGCATACTGTGAAGCAGTACTCGGAGATAGCGGGGATATTGGAGCGCAGGGGAAGGATCTTTGCGCCTGCGGGCATGATGTGGTCTGTTGTGATGTTGTCGCCTACCTTAAGAGTTACATCGCACTCGATGGACTCTGCGAGAGGGCTGTTTACGGGGAAAGGCTTGATGTTCGGACCACGGAGTATCTCAACGTTGGGAGCTTCCTCAACGGATGCGGGAGCAGTAACCATGTTATCGTTGATGAGGAACTTCTCGGGCATGATGTAGGGAGGCATAGCGCCGATAGTTCTGGGGTCTGTGAACACGCCTGTGATAGCGGAGATAGCAGCGGTCTCGGGAGATACGAGGTAGATCTGGCCATCCTTTGTGCCGCTTCTGCCTTCGAAGTTACGGTTGAATGTTCTGAGGGAGATACCCTTGGAGTTGGGGGACTGACCCATACCGATGCAGGGACCGCAAGCACTCTCAAGGATTCTTGCGCCGGCGTCGATGAGGTCGCTCAGAGCGCCGCATTCAGCCATCATGTTGAATACCTGCTTGGAGCCGGGAGCGATAGCGAGAGAAACATCAGGATGAACTGTCTTGCCCTTCAGGATGTGTGCAACCTTCAGCAGATCCTGCAGAGAGGAGTTTGTGCAGGAGCCGATACATACCTGATCTACCTTGACAGCGCCGATCTCCTCAATGGTCTTGATATTATCGGGGGAGTGAGGACAAGCTGCCAGAGGAACAAGCTTAGAAAGGTCGATATTAACTTCCTCGTCATAAACAGCGTCAGGATCAGCTGCGAGAGGAACATAATCCTCCTCACGGCCCTGCGCCTTCAGGAAGCGGAGAGTTGTCTCGTCAGAGGGGAAGATGGATGTGGTTGCGCCAAGCTCTGCGCCCATGTTTGTGATGGTAGCACGCTCGGGAACGGAGAGGCTTGCAACGCCGTCGCCGCAGTATTCCATTACCTTGCCCACGCCGCCCTTAACGGAGAGGATGCGCAGAACCTCGAGGATAACGTCCTTTGCGGAAACCCAGTCATTCAGCTTGCCTGTGAGGTTGATCTTAACTACCTTAGGCATTGTTATGTAGTAAGCGCCGCCGCCCATTGCAACTGCAACGTCCAGACCGCCTGCGCCCATAGCCAGCATACCGATACCGCCGCCTGTGGGAGTATGGCTGTCAGAGCCGATAAGTGTCTTGCCGGGCTTGCCGAAGCGCTCAAGATGTACCTGATGGCAGATACCGTTACCGGGTCTGGAGAACCAGATGCCGTGCTTCTTTGCGATAGAGCCGATGAAGCGGTGGTCGTCCGCATTCTCGAAGCCGCTCTGCAGTGTGTTGTGGTCGATGTAAGCAACAGAACGCTCTGTCTTTACACGGTCAACGCCCATAGCCTCGAACTGGAGGTATGCCATTGTGCCTGTTGCGTCCTGTGTGAGGGTCTGGTCGATCTTCAGACCAATTTCCTGACCCTTTATCATCTCGCCGTCAACGATGTGCGCCTTGATGATCTTTTCGGTTAAAGTAAGTCCCATTTTATGTAGCTCCTTCTTTTGAAAAAATTGATACTTTTTTATTATATACTATTAAAGAGGATATGTCAAGAAATTGTCAGGAAATTTTGTCGATTTTCGGATAAAAGCAAAATTATTTGCGATAATGGATTTTTTTCGTAAAATATGCTATCATTACGGTAACATTCCGCCTTTGTCGGTTGTCTTAATATTGAAGCGCTTCAGAAAAGGAAAGGGAGGTGACGGGATGAGTAAGCAGGAGCTTGAGCGGTATATCACGCTGTATCGTCTGACGGTGTTCAGGGTGGCTCTGAACTATGTGAAGAACTACGAGGATGCCGAGGATATCTCGCAGGACGCTTTCGTAAAGCTGTTCACCTGCAAAGAGAGCTTTGAAGCGGATGAAAACGTCAAGGCATGGCTCATCCGTGTTGCGATAAACCTCTCCAAAAACCACATTAAAAAGAGCCTGCGCAGAAGCGGTTCGGAGCTTCCTGAGGACATACCGTTTGAGGACAGCAGAGATATCGCACTGTATGACAGCATACGGCGGCTGAAGCCCGAATATTCGGGCGTGATATACCTGTTTTATTACGAGGGATATTCCGTCAGGGAGATAGCGAAGCTGTGCGGACTCACCTCGGCGGCGGTGCGGACAAGGCTCAGCCGTGGACGTGACAGGCTCAGGGAGATGCTGAAGGAGGATCAGATATGAAGCAGAGGTACAATGCCTTTTTTGACAAGGTCGCTCCTGCGGCGAGTGACAGGGAGTTTCTCGAAGGAGTACTCAGAAAGGCGGAAAATATGAACGAGAACAAGAAGCCGAACGCAAAGCCTATGATAGCTGCAGCGGCTGCGGTGGCGGCGCTTTCTGTGGGAGTTACTGCGGCGGCAGCCACGGGGCTTATCGATTTCAACAAGATATTTGACGGACTTATCAGTGCAGACAGCGAAACGCTGGGCGGAAATCTCGCATCTGAGATAACGGATTTCAGATACGAGGTATCCGATTCTGATTATATTATCGTTCCGAACGGCGTGACAGGCACTGCAAACAACATCTGCGTTTCTTTCGATATCGAGAGAGCGGATGGACAGCCTGTATCTGACTTCTTGCTCCGCAATGGCAGGGGCAAGGAGCTGGTGACGGCTATGGACTATAATGTGGTGACAGATACCACTCAGGGCTTCGGTAGCGGTCTGGACGATTATTCCGTTGTAGTCAACAACGAGGGAGATCTCACCGTAATGCTTTCGGTGACATATTCCATTCCAGTAGACGAGTGTAAAGTGCGCATAATGGGCAGCGATCTCTTTGAGGAAATGGAGCTTATCCGCTTCAGAGAGGATAACAATGTGTGGGAATACTTTGTTGACGCAGATGGACAGCCGATCCATCATGGTCAGGAGGTCAGCTCTCTTGCGTATGACACTGCGCTTTTCGGATTTGGAGCTAAGGAGCGCAAGGATATCGACATGAGCGAGATATGCTATTTCGAGCTTGACTGGGGTGTGGAGTTCGTTTATACCCCCAGCGAGAGCGCTATGCAGACTCTCACTGTAGCAGACGTTTCACAGACCTACATGGAGCCTGTTACCGTATGGGGCGAGAGCGATATGCTTACCGCTTCCGAGATAGAGTGTACCGTAAAGAATATCGAGGTATCGGGTACAGGCGGCTCCATCGAATATGACCGTGATCCTGCCTTTGAAGCGCTGTACAATGAGGACAAGATCTGCAGCGAGTTCGATCAGTACGATATTCGCCTGCTGACAGACAGCGGCAAGGAGATCAGAGCAGAATTCGAGCTTGGAACAGGTGCAGGAAATACGCAGAAGTTCTACTTCAGATACGTCGACGACAAGGGCGAGCGCATAGCTGTGGATATAAATACAGTAACCGCTATCTCTGTAAACGGCGTGGAATATGAGCTGAAATAAACAACACCGCCGCACTGTAAAAAGTGCGGCGGTAATTTTATTCACCGATATTGATAACGCCCTGTTTTATGAGCTTTAAGATGTGGTCAACTATCTCGGGATCGAACTGCTTGCCCTTGTTCTTTTCAAGCTCCTCTATGATAACTTCCTTTGTGAGCTTTGGACGGTAGCAGCGGTTGCTGTTCATGGCATCAAGGGAGTCCGCAACGCATATCATTCGTGCTATCAGCGGTATCTCCTCGCCCTTGAGACCCTTGGGATAGCCCTTGCCGTCGTAGCGTTCGTGGTGATAGAGTGCGCCGAGGTTCATGTCCTTGATGGAGCTGAAGTCACGGAGCATATCACCGCCGACTGTGGTATGTCGCTTGATGATCTCGTACTCCTCGTCAGTTAGCTTTGCGGGCTTCTGGAGGATGTTTACGGGGATGGCTATCTTGCCGCAGTCGTGCATGAGAGCGATACAGCGTATATCGTTGCAGTCCTTTGAGGAATATCCCATCTCATTGGCGAGTGCAAAGGATATCTCGGAAACACGCTCGGAATGACCTTTTGTGTTAGGATCCTTAGCTTCGACGAAGTTGATGAACGTCTTTATGGACTGCTCAATTATCTTAGCATCGTGTTTCTGCTGTTTAACGAGCTTGCGTACTCTGATGTGGGACATCACAAGACCGATTATCAGCACCAGCCACAGGATATCCAGACCAACGATGAAAATGAATATCGGGTCAGACCATGCATTTCTGCTGAGATGATATTTGAACACCACGTTATCGAAAACGGGAGCGTAATCAAGACCTCGATCGGGTACATAAATGATAAAGCCGACTATTGCGGAATCGTTCACTTCTTCGCCCTCGACTATCGGCTCAAGGGGATATTCGTTGTCTGCTTTGCTAGGCATGTAAGTGAATCTGTCACCTGTGCCGAGCGGTATCATCGGGCCTGTGTGGTCTATGTAGTAGTCAAGCTCTATCTCGACGCTCTGGTATTCACGCAGGTCAATAAGCTGGACGAGTTCCTTGCCAGTGGTGGTCTGATGGAATTCAAGCTTTCCGTTCCAGCCGTTGTTCAGCCACATGAATTCCGGCATATACACATCGGCGGTCCAGTCGGTGATCATAGCATCGCTTGTGTTGCTGATGACGATCTCGTAAATGATTCCCACGCTTGGACCGTGGAGTTCGTTTCCTGCTTCGTCTACGATAGGATCCTTCAGCCACGCACCCGAATCTCCGCCACGAGGGCCGATCTTTACCTCGAAATCCGAAAGTGAGTATTTTTCTCCGTCGAAGATGCCAGATGAAAGCTGAACCTCTTTCAGATTATTACTTTCATTTTTAATGGAGCAATAATAGACGGCGATTACGGCAAAGGTCAGAATATACAGTATCGTTGTGATGATTATTGCGATCATGTCCTTACTCAGCTTCTTCACAGCACACCTCCGTAATATAGTTATTAATTTGATTATATCCTATATATTGTCAGATGTCAATACAACGGGCATGTCATTTGTGATTTTTGGTTGCTGTGCTATTATCCTTTGCAGCGGTCATGGTCACGGAAGCCATGCGTTGGATGAGTTTGCGCTCTTTTCTTCTTTCATGCGTTTTCCGAGTATCACGAAGAATGCGATGCCGTTAAGCAGCAGTGCGGCTATCCATGCGGATATGCTTGCGTATGCTGTTGCGAGGAAGCCGAATTGTCCGATGAACAGCACGATAACGCCTACTCTCATCACCATTTCGGCTATGCCCGAACACATCGGGATGAACGGATATCCCATGCCCTGAACTCCGCTTCTGAAAACGAAAAGGAAATCCACTGCGAATATCATCACACCGCATACGGGCAGATACTGTGCGGCTATCTCAATGGTCTCTGCACCGTTGAGCATGAATCCTGCGATAGTGCGAGGCGCAAATACCATGACAGAGCCGAACAGCAGATATGTTACCAGTGCTATGGAAAGGCACACTTTCAGTCCGTCCATGATGCGGGAATATTTCTTTGCGCCGTAATTCTGGCTTGCGAACGAGGACATTGTGAAGCCTGCTGTGCAGGCGGGATCCATGAAGAGATTGAGATATTTCATGCAGGCGGAGTATGCGGTGGTGTAGGCTAGACCCAGACCGTTGACGTAGTACTGCACCACCATTGCGCCCACTGCCGTGATGGAGTTCATCACAGCCATAGCGCTTCCGTTTTTCATGAGATCCGCATACATTTCCGCACTGGGTCTGAAATCTGCTGCGGAAAGGCGCAGGAAATCTATCTTTCTCAACTTTACGAAGCATACTGCGGCTGAAACTGCCTGCGCTATCAGTGTTGCTGCGGCAGGTCCCTCAACGCCTGTTTTCATCACGAAAACGGTAAGACAGTTAAGTCCGACGTTCACAACAGAGGAGATGATGATCGCAATAAGCGGCGTTTTGCTGTCGCCCAACGCTCGCAGAACTGCAGAGCAGAGGTTGTATGCTATAGTGGTTATAAGACCGCCGAAGATTATGTAGCCGTACAGCAGACTGTCGCCGATTATGACGGGATCGGTATCCAGCAGTACCAGTACGCTTTTCAGGAATGCTATGCTCAGTACGGTCAGCAGCAGGGTTATTAATGCTCCTAACGTAATTGAGGAGGCAACGCTCCTGCGCAGGCGTTCGAAGTCCTTTGCGCCGTAGCTTTGCGCTATGGATACGGAAAAACCGTTTGTAAGTCCCACTGAAAAGCCTATAATAAAAAATGTCAGCGAACCCATATTGCCGACTGCGGCAAGTGCGTTATCACCGAGACCCTTACCGACTATCGCTGTGTCTGCAAGGTTATATACCTGTTGCAGCAGATTTGCGAACAGCATGGGGAAATAAAATGTGAGTATCAGCTTTGGTACTTTACCTTGTGTGAGATCATAGGTCTTTGCCATGTTATGCTCCTTTACTTTCGGCTCTGTGTATACTGTTGATTTTTGAATATAATTAATATGCTGAATTTTCCTGTAAACAGAAAAATTCTATCAATACCTTACGGTACGACAGAATTTTCACTATATTTTACTTGATTAAATTATATTTACATACTAAAAAAGCGTTCCAATGGAACGCTTTTTATGGTGCGAGTGACGGGACTTGAACCCACACGTCAGATCTGACACTAGCACCTCAAGCTAGCCTGTCTGCCTATTCCAGCACACTCGCATTTATGCTGTCTTTCAAGGCCCTTGCCTTGACGACTTGTTTATTATATCACAAGTGTTTTGGTTTGTCAAGCACTTTTTTCAAAAAAATTAAATTATTTTTTACTTTTTATTCTGATATATCTCTAAAGTAACTCCTGACGCCCTTGCTTCTTTGTATAATTGTGAAAGTCTTGAAAGAGTGGAATTTTCTTCATATATGAGTGCATCTATCA
>JAZSGG010000051.1:0-4546 GCA_045532595.1 Oscillospiraceae bacterium
ATGGCTACGATCCGACTTGGCAGACCGATAACAGCAACGTCCTTGATGGCAGGGTGCGATCTAAGGAAGTCCTCGATCTGCACGGGATAGAGATTCTCACCGCCGCTGATGATAACGTCCTTCTTACGGTCAACAAGGAAGATAAAGCCGTCCTCGTCCTCCTGCGCCATATCGCCTGTGAACAGCCAGCCGTCGTGAATAGTCTCGGCGGTAGCCTTTTCGTCACGGTAATAGCAGGTCATAACGCCGGGGCCGTATACCGCAAGCTCGCCTACGCCGCCTCTTTCAACGGTGTTGCCGTTCTCGTCAACGATCTTTGTCTGCCAGCCGTAGCCTGCCTTGCCGATGGCGCCCACCTTGTGGATGTTCTCCACGCCGAGGTGTACGCAGCCGGGGCCGATGGACTCGGAAAGACCATAGTTTGTATCGTACTGATGATTCGGGAACTTCTCCTTCCAGCGTGCGATAAGGCTGGGAGGCACGGGCTGTGCGCCGATATGCATGAGTCTCCACTGGGAGAGCTGATAATCGTTCAGGTCAAGCTCGCCTCTGTCGATGGCGTCAAGGATATCCTGCGCCCACGGAACCAGCAGCCATACGATGCTGCACTTTTCCTCAGAAGCGGTCTCGAGGATGTACTTAGGCTTAACGCCCTTCAGCAGCACTGCCTTGCCGCCCACGAGGAAGCTGCCGAACCAGTGCATCTTCGCACCTGTGTGGTACAGCGGAGGTATGCAGAGGAAAACATCGTCCTTTGTCTGGCTGTGGTGGTTCTGCTCGGTCTTGCAGGAGTGCATAAGGCTCTCGTGATTGTGAAGTATCGCCTTAGGGAAGCCTGTGGTGCCCGAGGAGAAATAGATAGCAGCGTCATCCTCATCGGTGAGCTTTATATCAGGCGAAGCACTGGAGCAGTTAGCCGCAAGGCTGTCATAATGCTCAGCAAAGGTGGGGCAGTTCTCTCCCACATAGAACAGCAGTCGGTTCTTGCTTATCTCGTCGGCGATGCCCTCAACACGTCCGATGAATTCAGGGCCGAACACCAGCACATCCACCTCGGCGAGATCGAGACAGTATTTGATCTCATCGGGAGCATAGCGGAAGTTCAGCGGCACAGCCAGCGCCCCCGTCTTTAAGATGCCGAAGTAGATGGGCAGCCACTCAAGGCAGTTCATCAGCAGGATAGCCACCTTATCGCCCTTCTTGATGCCACGGGAGAGCAGCAGGTTTGCAAAGCGGTTCGCCTTTTCGTTGAAAACGCTCCAGCTGATCTCACGGCGGTAATGGGAAACGGGGTTCGGCTCGATAAGCTCGTATTCCTTCCATGTAACACGGCGTGTCTCGGTGATATCGGGATTGACCTCCACAAGGCTTATATCGCTGCCGTAAAGCTCGGCATTGCGTTCAAGTATCTCGGTAATAGGCATGGTATGTAATTCCTTTCGATTTTAAGTAGAATACCTACTTTCTCAAAGTGTCAGAACACTATACCATATATTTTACCACAAAAAAGCGTAAAAGTAAACAGTTTTTCGTTATTTTTCAAAACTTTTTTTACATCATGGGAGAAAGCGCCTCAAATTCATGCTCATTGACATATTCTGCATGGAACTCCATATCCGCCATAGACCTCGGTATCTCTATCACCAGCTCGTATTTCGCCATATCGCAGGTGCCTATCATGGGGACGTTCCTGCCGATGTGGATGATGTTCTCCCTGTCGATGCCGAGGAACTCATGGGACACCGAGCCGCTGCCCTCTGTCATGGTGGTGACCACCAGCGCATTTTCTGCGAAGAAAGCCTCGTCATACTTCGGAAAGCGGCTGTCAGGCTCTGTAACCACAGCGAGACCCTCCCAGCCGTCGAAATCATCCGTGCGGCTTATACCTGCCTCGGGATGCCACAGGCCGTCCGCATCATAAGACACCCGCATATCCTCTGCCTTAGGGTAGCCGCAAAGCTCCTGCAGAGCGAAAACATACTCCGCACTGCCCTGCGGGAACTCCACCGTCACGGAATACACGCAGCCCTTGCCGCTCTCCGCAAGGATTATCTCACCATCCTCGGTGAACTCCACCTCGTAAAAATCATCCTCGCTGCGCCACACGTTCACCCTTGTTATCTCTGCGCCCTCGGGCAGCATAAGCCTCGGGGAGCGGATAAGCTCCTCTGCACAGGGGATGGTCACCGCATGACCCGAAGCGGCGCTCTGCAGCGGACTTGCACCGCAAGCTATCGTTTCTGACGCAACATCTCCGTCAACTATCGTCCATGAGTAGTTGCCTGTATTCAGCGTGTAGCTGCGCTCTATCTCGTCAGTTGCGGTAAACAGCTTCAGCTGCGGCGGCGAGGAAAGCTGCGCAGGCTCGGTATCGCCGCTCTGCACCTCAGGCGCACGCTCGGTGGCGAACATATAGTGGCAGTAGTTGCCGTCGCCAAAGGTGATATACACCTCATAAGCAGGGCCTACAGGCTGCTCGGGCAGGAATATCTCGCCCTCTGCGGAAAACTCCACATCCTGCTGTATATAATCGTTGCCCTCCTTGCCGTGGCAATTGACAAAGCCTATCTCCGCACCCTCGGGCAGCAGCACTCTCGGCGGCTGAGTCAGCTTTTCTGCATCGAAAGTCGCATGGATAAGACCCTCCTCAAAGCACGCCATAGCACCTATGCCGCAGGCGATGGCGCCATTCCATGAGAAGGTGCCTCGGTCAAGGCGCATCGCAGAGGCGGTCATATCCGTGATAAGCTCCATCTGCACAGCAGGCACGCCGTTTTCATCCTCGGGCGCACCATAGTCTATGCCGTATGCAGGCGCAATAGCTTCACTTGAATCTATTACATAGCTGCTCATACAGCCTGTAAGCATCACCGCCGCAAGCAATGCGGATATAGCAACGTATCTTTTCATAATAACAGCTCCTTTTCATTGGTAAGACTTGTCTTTGATAATAACACCGCATTAAAGCACAAAAGGTTGCACGAATAAAACAGTTTTTTCGGGAAATATTAGCTTATACACACCGAAAGGAGCGGTAAAATGTCAGAAAACAGCGTACACACCGAGTTACCCTCGGATACTCCGATAGATATAAGCCTTGACAGGAACATTAAAAACATCCAGCGCATGACAGGCGGCTCGTCAGATGTGGTGGTGAAGCCTGCACTGGTCTGCGGCAACAGGATAGCCGTGGTGACCACCGAGGGCATGACGGGCGTCTCCACCCTTGCGGCACTGGTATACGAAAAGCTGAACGACCTGGACGGCAGAGGCTCGCTGCCGCCCTCAGAGCTTGTGGAGAACTTCTTCAACTCCTACCTGATAGCGGCGCAGCAGCTGGATGTAAAAGACCTCGGCGACCTGTGCTGGAAGCTTGAAAGCGGCTTTGCCATCCTGCTGACGGACGGCAGCAGCCGTGCCATCGCCATCGGCGTGCAGGGCTTCCAGTTCAGGAGCGTGGGAGAGCCGTCCTCCGAAAACGACGTGCGTGGCTCACGGGAGGGCTTTGTGGAGGTCATCCGCTTTAATATGGGACTCATCAGGCGGCGCATCAAATCCCCCACACTGGTGTTCGAGATGTCTCAGGTGGGCGAGCGCAGCAAAACCGACGTCTGCCTGTGCTATCTCAGCGATAAGGTCTCCCCGAAGCTGCTGAAAAACGTCAAAAAGCGGCTTCAGAGCGTGAAGCTGAACACCGTCCTCGAAAGCGGCTGGATACAGCCGTATATGGAGGGCAAGGGCGGCTGGTTCTTTTCGGAATGCGGCACCTGCGAGCGCCCCGACACCCTCGCCGCAAAGCTGTATGAGGGCAGAGTGGGCATCCTCGTGGACGGCACGCCCTTTGCGCTCATCGTTCCATATCTGTTCATAGAGAGCTTCCAGACCATGGACGACTACACGCAGAAGCCTTTCTACGCCACATTCATACGCTTTGTGAGGATAGCGGCGTATCTCATCACCGTGTTCCTGCCGGGAGCGTATGTGGCGATAGCCTCCTTCAGTCCCGAGATGCTGCCGTCGGCGCTCATCCTGAATCTCGCCGCCGCAGAGCAGACAGCGCCGTTCTCGCTGATGGTGGAATGCCTGCTCATCCACTTCATGTACGAGATACTGCGTGAAGCAGGCATCCGTCTGCCACGACCCATCGGTCATGCAATCGGCGTTGTGGGAGGTCTTGTTATCGGCGACATCACCGTCAATGCGGGACTTGTGGGAGCGCCGATGGTGCTTGTGGTGGCGCTTTCAGGACTGTGCAGCTTCGTTGTGCCGTCCATGTACGAGCGGACGGTGGTGCTGCGCTTTCTGTATATCGTGGCAGGCGGCGTTTTCGGGCTTTTCGGACTTTTCCTTGCCACGGCTGCGGTGCTTGTTAAGATGTGCAGCATCAACACCTACGGCGTGCCGTATATGTCGCCGCTGTCGCCGTTTACGCCAAAGGCGCAGCGGGATATGTTCGTGCGGGCAGGCTGGAAGGTACTCGCCGAAAACGATATGTCACTGGATAAGCTCAACGGCTCTGAGGAGGTGTGAGATGATAAGTTCATAT